>CAKZPX010000223.1 GCA_937139435.1 uncultured bacterium | reverse complement strand
GGATATGCTCACCACCGCCCGGCAGATGCTCGCATTCAACAGTGCCAGTGCTGAAGCCTACTCGCTAATCGGTCTCTACTTCTTCCAGAGACCGGACAGCGCCTGGACAACACCAGCGGCAAAAGCGGCACGCTGGGATTCTGCCTATCACTACTATAACATAGCGCTGAAAATCTATCAGGCACGGCTGGACAGCACCCTGCAGGAACTGAGCAACACACTGAAAACAACCGACACTGCGCGCGTCCGCGCCGTGGCGGAAAACTTAATAACAAAACAGCGCTATTATCCACCGGAAGAACTGAAGCGTTATATTGAAAAAGACCTCGGGCAGAGCAAACAACTGGAAAAACTCGCCCAGATTACATCCCGCCTATTTTACGCCGCTAACAACCTCAATGTAACGTCATCCCGACTGGGAACCGCGATGCTCCGTGCCTCGGCAGAAACCAAAGGCGATGCGGCAGAAGGTTATCGCCGCCATGCGGAATCGCTCTTTGCCCGGGCTTTGATTTACGACCCGAATGATTACGCCAGTCTATTTAACCTCGGTATTGCCCAGTATCAGGGACGTAACGACAGCCTGGCAGCAGCAACATTTGAAAAAGTGATCAAAGGGACGGTGGTCCCGATCAGCGTGCTGCCTTCCGGGGCAATAGAAAAACTCCTGCCCCAGGTAACATCAGCAGCGGCAAAAATCGGCTACCTTCAGCTCACGGGCGACCTGCTCACCCTTGTTGACTCCACCCTCTTTAATCTCGGTTACCTTGCAGGAAGTTTCTCCTGGTTATACTTCCCGGAGCTAAAAGAACGAACGGATGGTCTACCTCCTGCCCTTAAAGACACCGCCGGGATATTCTTAAGCGTAGAGAGCCCGCTTCAGTTAGAAAACATCTACCTCCTTCTGGGGGTCAGTCAAACCGGATTGGGACTGGCAAAAATTGAGGCGGGTAAAAAAGAAGAAGGAAAGAACTTTCTTACCCAGGCGATACCAAATCTTTTGATGACGACAAAGATTAACCCCAAAAATGCGGAAGCATATCTTAATCTCGTTCACTGCTACCGCGAAATCGGAGAGAAAGACAAAGCCGCTGCCGCCTACGATAGGTATAAAAGTCTAAGCAAGTAAAGGAGAAAGAAAATGACCAGACTTTTAACCATAATTATCATTTTGCTCAGCGTCGTTCTGGTGGGGATAATCCTGTATCCCCAGATACAGGAAAACCGACCTCAAACACTCCGCTTTGTCTCGGACAGTTCTGTCGTCGCACTCCCGCTACTGGTGGCTTTAGAAGACACTTTATTTACCCCTAACCGAATAATACCGGAAATCAGTTACTATTCTGACCCGGAAAAAGCCCTTGATGAACTGTTTGCCGGAAACATTGACATTGGCATCTTCCCATGGAGTACGGTATTAAACCGCATTGCCCGTCGTGGTGAGACATTAAAGGTATTTATGTCGGTGGAATTTCGCCCCACCTTACCGGTAGATGCTATCGTACAACCGGCAAAGAAGAAATTTAAAACCATCCGCGAACTCAAAGGGAAAAAACTGGGTTACGCTCCGATATTACGTGATTATATCCCGCTACTGCTGTCTGCCGCCGGTCTAAACGCAAAGGATGTAAAGTTGACCGAAGCACCCAACCCGGTTCTTATAAACCAGCTCACCAGAGGAGAATTAGATGCCGCGTGGGTTATTGAACCGTTCATCGCTACCATTGACTTTACGAAATTTGATACCATTAGCGCCATCACAACAAAATACATTACCGCCCCCCTTCCGGCTTTCGCCGTAGGATTTAGCCCCGTGTTTTTGAAAAAAACCACTAAAATCCAGCGCACACGGCTGAAAATTGCCCTGGACGCCGCGGTGGATAAAATTGACGCCCGCGCCGCCGACGCCCGAGCCACACTGGGAAGATTCTTTTTCAACAACGATAGCATTTGTGCCAACACCCGACTACCTCAGTTCCAGCGAATTACAGAGATTAGCAAACCGGGCATTCAAATGCTGGCCACCCGTCTGCTCGGAGCAGGTGTGCTCTCGGACAGCGTTGACACCAAAGACATATTCGTCCAGCCCGCTCAAATGATGCGCTGATGCCGGCGCAATTAATATATCCGGTCGTGCTGGACGGGGGGCTGGCGGTCCCTCTTTACCCGAAACCCGCCCATGCGGGGTCGAACGGGACCCTGAGTGCAGCTTGGTGTGGATCAAGCTTGGTTACAAAAGCGGCGATGAAGGCCGGGTCCGGTGATAATGACCGTCGTGAACCCCGCCAGGACCGGAAGGTAGCAACGGTAAACGGAATGGTCATTAGTCACCGGGGCGCCTGGCTGGAGCCAATTTTGTCCAAGCCCCCTCATCAGCTGGGCGAAGGTCCCTGCACGACCGGATGTTGCCGTTATGTTTCATGACCGATGACCGCTCATAAAGTTTTAACTCTCAAATATCGTCCCCAGACTTTTGACGAACTTTTAATCCAGGACCACGTGCGCAACACCCTGAAAAGAGCAATTGAACGCAACCGTCTCGCAAACGCCTATCTATTCGCGGGACCCCGGGGCGTGGGTAAAACAAGCACCGCCCGAATCCTCGCCAAAAGCCTTAACTGCCTTGCCACAGACAAACCTACCGTCACACCCTGCAATAAATGTTCCGCCTGTGTAGAAATAACCGAATCGCGCAGTATGGATGTTTTAGAAATTGATGGAGCATCCAATCGCGGCATCGACCAGGTAAGAGAACTGCGAGAAAATATAAAATACTCGCCCGCCAGCCTGAGATACAAGGTGTACATAATAGACGAGGTTCATATGCTCACCCAGGAAGCGTTCAACGCCCTCCTGAAAACCCTTGAAGAACCGCCCTCTCACGTGAAGTTTATCCTGGCAACAACTGCTGCTAATAAAGTGCCCTCAACGATTATCTCGCGTTGCCAGCGATTCGACTTCCGCAAAGCCACTCCGGCAGAAATTGTTCAACGCCTGACTGAGATTGCCACGCGAGAAAACATAAAAATAACTAAAGAAGCACTTGCTGCTATTGCTCGTCGGGCTGATGGTGCTATCAGGGATGCAGAGGGCCTATTGGAACAATTGTTTACTTATAGCCCCGAGGGAATTGAACTCGTCCACGCCGAAGAACTACTTGGCATTGTCCCGTCCAATCTTTTCTTTGAGTATGCCGATATAATTATCAGAAACGATGCTCGGGAACTTATTGAATTTATTGACCGGTTATTCACCAGCGGCTATGACTACATTGAATTTTACCACGGTGCAGTTACACACTTCCGCAACCTGCTTCTCGCCCAGCTCAAAAGCATTCCAGAAGACCTTGGTCTGCTCCCGGAGGAAATAACACGTTTAGAAAAACAGGCAGTTCCGTTTTCCCGTAGCACCCTTATGCAAATACTAAACATCCTCAGTAATAACGAAAGCAATGCCCGCCACTCGCAGTTCCCGAAATTGCTCTTAGAAATCCTGTCACTGGAATTACTTACGACAACAAATCAGAAATCCACCGATCCAGTTTCAAACCAAAACATGCAGAACCCTGCCACCTCTCCATCGCCCAAAACAACCCCGGACTCCATTGATACCCTCTGGACGCAACTATGTGATGTTATTAACAGCAAAAAACCATCGCTGGCAATGTTACTGCGTTCGGGAAAACCTCTTTCTAAAGACGCGACCTCATTAACAATCGCATTCACACCGGAAAATAAAGGACTCATCATCCAGCTCCAGAACTATAAAACCGAAATAGAATCAGCATTGCGCGAAATTGTAGGTCAACCAATTGAATTTCGGGCGACCGTTACCCAGCACAAACAAGAAACAGACCCTATCGTCCAGCGCCTTAAGAAACATTTTGGCGAAATAGAAGAACGATGAACGATACCGTAGTCAACCTGGTATCTATCCTTTCCCAGCTGCCCGGCATCGGCAGTAAAACCGCGCAGCGCATTGCCTTTTATCTTTTAAAAAATCCCGACCTCGGTCAGAAATTAACTACCGCCATCACCGGTGCTTTAAAAAATCTTCACCTCTGCCCAAATTGTTTTAACCTTGCGGACCGAGAAACTTGCCCCATCTGCGCGGACACATCTCGTAACCACAAACTGA
>CAKZPX010000222.1 GCA_937139435.1 uncultured bacterium | reverse complement strand
AGCGGGATATAAACCTCACAATCGGCAAAAACCACCACCGCTGATGCTGGCGGTCGCTCCGGGCTAAAACTCAAACTCGCCACCTTTGCCAGTTCAGCAATCAAACGCTCCTGTTCTTGGAAAAATTTAATCAGCCTCTCATCCGCCGTATTAATCACACACAACACCAGATTCTTTGCCGGCACCCGCATCTCGGCCCGCACCTGTCGCACCCCAACGATCAAATCCCGCATCCGTTCTACCAGCCCCACCGTTTCCGGTGCAAAGTCCAGCGGTTCGGGCCATTTTGACTCCAGGATTGAGCCGGTGCCCAGTTTTAACTTATGCCATAACTCCTCGGTAATAAAGGGCATGATCGGATGCAAAAGCTGTAAAGTCCGCTGGAACACATGATACAACACCGCCCGCACTACCGCCTCACCCTCCTTTAACCTTGTTTTGGCAAACTCCAGATACCAGTCGCAAAGGTCGTGCCAGAAAAAGTCATAAAGCGCCTGGGCAACCGTGGAGAATGTGTAACTGTCTATCCCCTTATTCACCCTGTTCAGCGTCTCATCAAAGCGCTGGATAATCCAGTTATCCACCGCCTGCAACTCTCCTGGATCGGGCAGGGTATAATCACCACCGGTAATAAACGGTGCCACCAGCCGGCAGGCGTTCCAGATTTTATTAGCAAAATTCCTGCCCAGTTCAAAACGCTCATTCCACAACCGGTAACTCTGAGACTGGCTCTCCAGATAGGCGATTGTAAAACGGCAGGCATCGGTGCCATAGGTATCAATAATCTCCAGCGGGTTAACACCTATCCCCTTAGAACGGCTCATCCGTGCCCCATTCCGGTCCAGCACCGTGGAATGGATATAAACATCAACAAACGGAATCCTGCCGGTAAACTCCAGACTGGAGAAAATCATCCGCGCCTCCCAGCGAAAGATGATGTCCGGGTCAGTGGTTAAGAAGTTTGTCGGGAAAAATGTCCGGTAGTCAATCGTCTCCTCGGGCCAGCCCATTGTGGCAAATGGCCAGAGTGCCGAAGAAAACCATGTGTCCAGCACATCCTCATCCTGCTTTAACTCAGTTGCACCACATTCCGGACAGCGGGTCGGGTCTTCCCGGGCAACAATCACCGCACCGCAACCGCAATACCAGACCGGAATCCGATGCCCCCACCACAACTGCCGGGAGATGCACCAGTCCCGCACATTGCGCATCCAGTCCAGATAAACCTTATTCCACCGCTCCGGATAAAACCGAACCTTTCCCTCCTCCACCACCCTTATCGCCGGCTCTGCAAGCGGTTTCATCTGTACAAACCACTGCTCACTTGCCAGTGGTTCAATCACTGTCCCGCAGCGGTCACAGCTGCCAACCGCATGCTGATAGTCCTCAATCTTCTCCAGTAGCCCCTGCGCCTGCAAATCCTCAACCACCGCCTGACGGCATGCATCACGTTCCATTCCCTGATACCCTGCCGGTGCCTGGTCGGTCATCTTACCATCCTCACCGATAACCTTAATCCGTGCCAGCTGGTGTCTTTCGCCAATCTCAAAATCCACCGGGTCATGCGCCGGTGTCACCTTTACCGCACCGGTTCCAAAATCCATCTCCACCGCCGCATCAGCAATAACTGGAATCAACCGCTCGGTCAGGGGCAACCGCACCATCCTTCCCGCCACATCCTTATAGCGCGGGTCATTCGGATTAACCGCCACCGCAGCATCGCCCAGCATCGTCTCGGGTCGGGTTGTCGCCACCACCACCCCGCCCGCGCCATCCGCAAACGGATAACGGATAAACCAGAGACTGCCCTTTTCCTCCAGATGCTTTACCTCCAGGTCAGAAAGTGCGGTGCGACACCTCGGACACCAGTTGACAATCCGCAATCCCCGATAGATCAGCCCCTTCTCATAATAACGGACAAACGCCTCCCGCACCGCCCGGGCGCAAATATCATCTAAGGTAAAACGAAACCGGCTCCAGTCCAGACAGCAACCAAGCCGGCGCAACTGCTTCACAATCTCATTGCCGTACTTCTCCTTCCACTCCCAGGCGCGTTTTAGAAAACCCTCGCGTCCAAGGTCAAACCTTGTCCTGCCCTCCCGGGCAAGCATCTGCTCCACCTTCACCTGGGTGCCAATACCCGCATGGTCGGTGCCCGGCAACCACAGAGTCTCAAACCCCTGCATCTTCTTCCTTCGGATAATGATGTCCGGCAGGGTATTGTCAAGGGCGTGACCCATATGGAGCGAACCGGTAACATTGGGCGGCGGGATAACAATGGAAAACTTTGGCTTTCTGGAATAAGGGTTAGCGGTGAAAAAACCTTTCTCCTCCCAGAACCGGTACCACTTTTCCTCTACCGGCTTCGGGTCATAGCGAGTGGGAAAATCGGCAAGATTTTCTTGGCTCATTGTTTGCTATTATAGACAAAGCCTGAGGACGGTCAAGGAGCATCAATCTAACCGATTAGAGCCATAAACAAGCAAAAAATCACGCTCAAATTTAAAAAAATGTGTTTAACTCCTGCGGGTTCAAAATGTTAAACAATAGCAGCCACAAAATTAGGGGCAGGTGTCCCCATAACCCCCGGAGTAACCCGGTAGATAACATTTCTCTCGGATGGAGTTGTTACGCCGAAAAACAATCGCTGTATTTTATTGTCCGGAAAGGACAGAATGAACCACCATCACCACACATCGTCTAAAAGGGTGGTGGTGAGGTTGCCCTTCCGGAACCTGGGACTGGAGAGAAGACGGCGATGAAACCCGATTGTGGTCGCCACACCACTGATAACCGTCTCGGTCAACGCCCTCTCCATTCGGGCGATCGCTTCTTCCCGATCCCTTCCCCAGGTAACAATTTTGGCAATAAGCGGGTCGTAAAACGGCGTGATCTGAGAACCAAGCGTGAGCGCTGAGTCAACCCGAACCCCCGGACCACCAGGAAACACTAGGTCAGCAACAACCCCGGGTGAAGGTTTAAAATCATCGTCCGGGTCCTCGGCATAGACCCGACACTCCAGCGCATGCCCGAACGGCCATTCTCTCTGCTCCCGGACACCGAGACGCTGCCCGCCGGCGATCTTTAACTGCTCGGCAACGATGTCAACACCGGTTACCATCTCGGTAACCGGATGCTCCACCTGTAAACGGGCGTTCATCTCCATAAAGTAGCAGTTACCACCTTCATCACAGATAAACTCAACTGTGCCCGCGCTGATATACCCTGCCGCCTGCGCCCCTGCCTTTGCCCATTCATTGAGCCGCTGGCGCATCTCTGCTGTAACACCGGGCGCCGGACTCTCCTCCAGGAGTTTCTGGTGCCGGCGCTGAGCAGAACAATCCCGTTCTCCCAGACTGATGACATTTCCCCGGGCATCAGCAAGAATCTGCACCTCAATATGTCGGGCATTGGACAGGTACTTTTCCAGAAAGAGCCGGTCATCACCAAACGAGCTCTTTGCCTCGCCCTGACACAGGTTCCAGCCCGACTCCATCTCTGCCTCCTCCCTGATCACCCGCATCCCTTTGCCACCGCCACCACCAACCGCCTTAAGCAAAACCGGAAAACCAATCTCCCGGGCAACCTTCAGCGCATCACGAAAACTGTCCAGTGCCCCATCTGAACCCGGCACCACCGGCACACCCGCCTCCTTCATCCGCTGGCGTGCCATCACCTTATCACCGAGCAGACGGATAGTCTCTGGTTTTGGTCCGATAAAGATCAAACCCGACTCAATAACCGCCTCGGCAAAATCGGCATTCTCTGAGAGAAAACCGTATCCAGGATGAACCGCATCACACCCCTTTACCAGCGCAGCAGATATTACCCGAGAAAAATTCAGATAGGAGGCGCTTGCCGGCGCCGGTCCAACACACACCCGTTCATCCGCCAGCAACACCGGCAGGGTATCCTTATCCGCCTCGGAATAAACAATGACACTCTTTATTCCCAGTTCCTTACAGGTGCGGATGACCCGCAGGGCAATCTCTCCGCGATTGGCGATCAGCACCTTTTTCAATGTACCTTTAACCGACCTTTTGACCATCTTCATCATCCGGTTCTGTTTGTTCTTCTACCTTTATTCCGGCAAGGCGCAGGAGTAACCGCTCAATCCGATGCTGGTTAAGAAAATACGCCACGCTGATGACAATCACCATCAGGGCGGTAATTACCCACTCCCGCACACCAAACCTTATCGCACTGGCGCCAAGACCACACCCAATTATATTGCTCGGCAGCCGGGCAATCAACACCATCACAAGAAAATAGGGAAAACCGATCCCGCTCAACCCTGCCAGGTAATATACCCAGTCACCCAGAGGGTTGGGCACAAGTAAAAGAAGAAAAAGGTAAAAAGTGCCCCGGGTAATTACCAGCCGGTCAAAACGGGCAAGGACCCCTACCGGCACAAATACCCGCAGAAACCTCCGACCGAAAAAACGCGCCAGAATAAACGCCAGACTCGCACCGAAAACCACCCCGACCATCAACCAGACAATGGTTGGCCAGAACCCCAGCGTATAGCCACCAACAAAGGCAAGGACATTTCCTGGCAGGGGCGCAAAAACAATCTGCACCATCTGAAAAGCAACCACCCCGAAAGGTGCCCATCCCCCCCAGCCTTTGACCAGCACCCGCACCTCCTCCGGGTTGCGAAAGTAACGCCATAG
>CAKZPX010000221.1 GCA_937139435.1 uncultured bacterium | reverse complement strand
TGACGGATACGCTCACGCGATACCCCTACCGTTCGAGCAAGTTCTGCTTGAGTCATATTTGCGACCTTTTTGCCCAGTTTTTCTATTTTCTGTATAGCGGTCAATCCCATTACTCGCTCCTTTTTGTTAGACTTCATAGCTATTCCCCTCTCTTTTTCTAATTAAAATCTGTAAATTACAATCTGAAAAGTAATACTCAATTCTTTCCTTGCTTCTCTTGAGCACTCCACTCGGTTTCTATAAAACCACCCCACCGGAACATAACTTACCGAACCAACACAACCTTTTTGACGATATTCTCACCGGTAGCAATATTAAGTCCAACAAAGTAAACCCCGTCTGGTAGAGGTTTGTTTTTTCTATCTAACCCATGCCAGAAAAATATATTATTACCTGGTGATAACCGCCCACCCCACACTTTAACGCATTCCTCTCCTGTGAGATTATACACGCTCAAGTGACAATTTAACACCCTATCAGTTCTTAACTCAATACGAACACCATGCTGGGACTGAATGGTGGTGATGTTCATTGTTACATTATTATCCCCCCAAAATTCATTCTCAGTTACGCCACCAGCTCCTTCAATAAACTCAGCATCATCACAATAAACAACACCCCCTGCTGGACTACCCGTAAAACCATAAATCCGAAACATACATTTAGCATAAACAGCACTATCTGGAGCTGTATCTGTTTTTATCAGGCGTTGCCATGTATAAATAGAAGAATCGGTATAAGAGACTGATGTGCTCCTAATTGCACTCGAGTCACTACGACACCAAGTAATAACCACGCCACCACGCGCATTAACATCATTATCCAGGAACCATCCGCTGAGCGTATAAACACGTCTCGGTGTGACCGGAACAAACTGTCTAACACCGTAATTGTTACCAGTACCAGCAACAAGTCGAGTAATCCGACAGGCGTAAGGTTCAGAACGCACCGTATCAGCATTCCGAGCAATTTTTGCCTTGGTCGTATCTTCAACAAACCATCCTGTAGGTCGGGTTGGTGAATCCCAGGAAGTAAAATCGCCATTATGCAGCAAATTGGCAGCAACACTACCAATTAAAATGCACAAACAAGTTACGACTAAAAGATGATACCTCATTGTCCTTTGTCCTTATTTATCCCGGTTATCTTCACCCGCGTAAACAATTGCCGATGCCCTTTTTTTCGTCGGTAATTCTCCCGGCGGATGAATTTAAACACGGTCACCTTGTCCCCCCGGTAATGCTCCACCACATTACCTTCCACATAAGCGTTGGAAACGATAGGTTTCCCAATAACGGCCCCCTCTTTTGTCTTCACCATAAGCACATCGTTAAACCGCACCACATCACCCGGAGTGCTATCAAGACGAGGAACCGTTAAAACATCGCCAACCTTAACCAGATACTGAAAACCTGATATTTTCACTACTGCGTACATTTATCCTCTCCATTTGTACTACATTTGTTTTATCTTGCCCATTAATTTCTGATGTTCCCATTGGCGTGGTGCGCAGACGTCTTGCTCCGACAAGCACCAGACCTAACGATGTTAACATAAAGGCTATCGCCAGTGCCGAAGTGACCTTGGCCATAAAGGGA
>CAKZPX010000220.1 GCA_937139435.1 uncultured bacterium | reverse complement strand
ATCGGTAACTTCCTTAAATTTCACCAGCGCCAGCATCGGATACCCTAATCGGGCATAGCATTTGCCCAGATAAAACTTCGCCTCCGGCATCTCTATGCCTTCCAGGCTTGCCCTTGCCTGTTCGTAGGCACCTTTGAAATAATAAAGAACCCCGAGAGCAAAATTCATGCGGGAATCTGTAGAATATCCCGGTTCTTTAGCCAGTTTTTCTAAAAGCAACTGCGCCTGGTGCTGATTTTTCAGCATAATATAACACAGTGCTGCTCCGTACAGCGCCTCGCCTTTAATATAAGAATAACGGGGACGTTCTATTATCTTCTGAAATATGTTCAGGGCACGGTTATAATCACCAAGGTTAAAATAACACTCCCCAAGGGCAAAACGTAACTCATCTCCAAACTCGCTTGTGCCAAAGTCACGAATTAAAGAGTTAAGTTGGTGAATCGCACTCTGATAATTCTGCTGTTCAATTTGGGACTGAACACGATTATAGCCGAGCGCAAGTTGCCTCGTCTGCTCCGAAGTAAGCACAGAGAAAAACAAAAGACACCAGACACCAATCATATCTTTATCCGCGCCGCCGTATTCTCCATCAACATATTATCAATCGCTACTCACCCGGCTTAATTTCTATTTTCCCCTGAGGTCCACGGGTCGTTACCGTGGTCAGAGACCCCGAGAAGTTAAGCGCACGATTCCGCTGATCAACAACAACAATGTCGTAGTAATATCTGCCATCGGAAACCAGCCTGCCGACATCATCCAGCCCGTCCCACCACAGACGCGGTGGCGGTGCATCCCAACCACTGTATGTTCTAACCACTTCGCCAAAACTATTTTTAATCAGAACCTGCCACCTTTTTACCGGTGCGCGGGATACTGTCCTGATATCCATCCAGAGAACATTGTTTTTATCATCAGGCTGGGGAGTGAAGACCCTGGGTTGCGCTTCAATCCAGACCCGGAAGCCGGAAAAATTAACAAAAATCCCCAGTTTATGTGTCGGACTCAGACGAAAAGAAGATTGGTGGTGCAGAAGAAAGGCGTAATCAACTCCCAGACTCATCTTCCCCCATGCCTTATGAATCCCCAGCCCCAAACTTATCTCATTGGGGTCAATGCCAACACGCTGAACCAGCACCTCCGGCACAATCATAAATTCAACGCCACCCCGGGGAATCCAATCCAATTTCCCCCGGTCAACAGAGTTAAATGTCTCCTGGTCAATCACCGGTAAAATTGGCGCTGTCAGCTCTGCCGTCACAACCAGCCGCTTCTCCAGTAAACGTGCCGCACCGCCTATCTTTATGGTACGGTGATATCGCTCCGGTAACGTATTAATAGTAACTACCGGTTCAATTAAATTTTGTGCCACAACACCAAAACTAAATATTCGACCACCCCTGAGCAAAACCCCGAGGTCAGCACCTATCCCGACACCGGCAAATTGCGCGACATTCTTGGTAATTA
>CAKZPX010000219.1 GCA_937139435.1 uncultured bacterium | reverse complement strand
TTTGCTGAACTCCGTCTGGACATATTACTACGAAACCGGTGAACCAGGATTTACTTCTCGATCAACAGTTAGCACGGCGATATTATTACCATCTACCGCAGCCAGCAGCATCCCGTTGGATTCCACCCCCCTGATTTTGGCTGGCTGAAGATTTGTAACCACAACTATGCTACGTCCGATTAATTCTTCCGGTTGATACTTCTCCCCAATTCCAGCCACAACCTGCCGCTCTTCACTCCCGATATCAACTATCATCTTAATCAGTTTATTTGTACCGGTAACACGTTCGGCGTTGATCACTTTCGCTACCCGCAATTCAACCCTTTTAAAATCATCAATACTAATCATACCGCCTTCCTCCTTTTTTGAACCAGCCGTTGCCCCTTCGGAAATTACCTCCTGGTTAATCCCGAGGAGTGCTCTTTGCTCAATAATAATCCTCTCCTCCATTTTCTCAAACAGGATCTCTGTCTCACCAATTTGCTCGGGCAATACAGGAGTTACCGCATCATCCCATCTCCTTTCCCCTGTTCCCAGTATCCGCCCAATTTTCCTGCTGGTAAATGGTAAAAATGGTGCGGTAAGTACCTCCAGTGCTGAAACCAGACGCATACATACTGTCATTGTCTGATCGCATCGGACACGATTTTCCCGAAATGTCCGCCAGGGTGCCTGATAATCAAAATAACGATTGCCCAGCGCCGGAAGTGTCATCAATAATCTTGCCGCATCCTTCATTTGAAATGAATTAATCAAATTGCCCATCTCTCGGGTAACATTTTCTATCGACTTAATAACCTCCTGTGCGGAATCGCCTTCTACCGTAACGTTCGGTACCCTTCCCCCATAGTTCCTTTTCAAAAATATTACCACACGGTTAACAAAATTGCCCAGAATATCTGCCAGTTCGTTGTTATTGCGAGCGTGGAAATCTGCCCAGGTGAAGTCCACGTCCCGATTCTCGGGCAAATTTACCGCCAAGGCGTAGCGCAACGGGTCCGGTGAAAACTTTTTTAAATAATCCGGGAGCCAGATCGCCCAGTTCCGCGATGTGGACAATTTTGCCCCTTCAAGGTTCAAAAACTCATTTGCCGGAATTTCCGCTGGCAGCACATAGTCGCCATGTGCCATCAACATTGCTGGCCAGACAAGCGCATGAAAAACAATATTATCCTTACCAATAAAATGAACCAGTTTTGTCCTTTCATCCAGCCAGTAGTCCTTCCAGCGATCAGGATAACCATTATTCTTTGCCCACTCCTTGGTTGAGGAAATGTAACCAATCGGAGCGTCAAACCACACATACATCACCTTTCCTTTTGCCTCAGAAAGTGGAACCGGCACACCCCAGCTGAGGTCACGGGTAATCGGACGGTCAGTCAGTCCGCGCTTAAACCACCCCTCGCAGAATCGTTTAACATTTGATTTCCAGTGAGTTTTACTGGCAATCCATTCCCGCAGGTCTTTTTCAAA
>CAKZPX010000218.1 GCA_937139435.1 uncultured bacterium | reverse complement strand
GGGACGGATCTTTTTTGCCGGTCCGGGTTCGTCAATCAGTCCAACCGCTGAGAGCCGACCCGCTTCCTGAATGCGCGCCTCTTCAAATTTGAGTTCCAGAAGGGAGTGTAACTGGCGGGCGACCTCAACATCACGGGTGTAACGGGCGAGTTGTCTTTCTGCTGTGGGCAGGCGGGCAAGTTCGGTCTCGTAACTGGCTGTTGCCTGGCGCAGGGTAGCAGACTGGGCTTTGAGTCGGGCGATTTCGGTGGTGAGTTCCAGATAGCGGGGCAGGACGATATTGAGCGGAGCAGGCAGGTTGCCGGTGGGCAGGAGGGCACGGCTCTGGTTCTGAATTTCCACAATGCGCTGGTTAAGGAGAATGATGCGCGGGTGCAGGGTGTCATAACCCTGAAGCAGAAGGTTGGTGCGGTCAGTGACCAGGCGGGTGAGTTCCTGGTTCAGGGTGGTAACAAGGGGCAGTGAGGTGCTGAGAGCCGGAGCGGAGTCAACAAGCGGGGAAAGGAGAGAAAGTTCTTTCTCTAAACCGGCAAGCTGGGTGGCGGTCTGTTCGTAAAGGGACAGGACCGCGCTCTGGCGTTCAATCAGCGCCTTTGCCTGGACCGAGAGGTCAGCGGTGGCGATGCGCTGTTTGTAGTTTTCCAGAACCCTTTCCGTAGAGTCCAGACGGACGGTGACGGTCTGTAACTGACCGAACACAAATTCCCGAATCGCACGGATATCGGCACGGTTGCGCTCCAGTGTCCAGGCTTGGTAGGCGTTGACATAGGCACGGGCAATTTCCTGTGCCAGGCGCCGGGTGGGCGCATTGACCGAGATTTTGATGATGTCCGCATCCCGGACCGAGCGGGCAGAGACCGAAGCGGCAAGTTCCTGTGCCGGGTCAGTTCCGCTGTAACGGAGAAGTTCGTTGCGCAGTTCTTCCGGTAGTGTATCAATGACCTTTTTTGCCAGACTCCTGCTCTTGAGAATCTCAATGTGATTGGCAAGGAAGGGGCGGGATGAGAGGCTGGTGAGTGAGGAGTTAAAGAGGATGTCCGGTGTGGCACGGTCAAGGTTGCGGTTAACAAGGATTGTGGTGCTGGACTGGTAAACCGGACGACTGGTCTCACCGGCAATAAAGATTAAAAGGGCGGTGCCGATGAGAATGGTTAGAAAAAGGTTTAGTCGCCGGCTGATAAGGTCAATATAATAGGTTAGACCATGTTCTTCTTTCATTTTTAACTCCTTTGTTTAATTGCCTGTGCCAGTTGCTTAACACAAAAACAAATCTCCTTTTCTTTCAGGCGGGCAGAGAAGGGCAGGGCAATGGTGGAGCGAGATACCGCTTCCGTGACCGGAAAGTCACCAGGGCGATACCCGAACTGGCGATAAAATGGCAAGAGGTGGATTGATGGGAAGTAGGGGGCACAGCCAATGCCCTGCGCGGTGAGATAACTGATGACCCGCTCTCGGTTGACACCCGGGGCAAGCCGGATGCAGTAGACAAACCATTGCACCTTTGCCCAGGGTGCCGCGAGTGGTGGCTGGACCTCCGGGACCGCTTTGAGGTAGCGCTGATAGAGATGGGCAACTCGTGCCCGGCGCCGGAGTATGGTCGGAAGGCGTTTTAACTGGATAAAGCCCAGGGCAGCGCTGAGTTCGTCCATCCGGTAGTTATAACCCAGCCGGATGTGTTCCAGCCATTTGCCCCCACGGGCGCGACGTCCCTGATTGGCAAGACTGCGACAGAGTTGTGCCAGACGAAGATTGTTGGTAACCAGTGCGCCACCCTCACCGGTGGTAATCTGCTTGTTGGGATAAAAGGCAAAGATGGCGACATCGCCGAACTCACCGCAGCGGTAGCGACGCTGCGGGGTAATGATTTCTGAACCCAGCGCCTCGCAGGCGTCTTCAATCAGTTTCAACCGGTGCTGCCGGGCGATGCGATGGATACGCCGCCAGTCAGCCGGATGACCGAAGATGTCAACAGCCAGGATTGCCCGGGTGCGGTTGGTGATGGCGCCTTCAATCTTTGCCGGGTCAAGGCACAGGGTTTGCGGGTCAATGTCAACGAATACCGGTTTGATGCCCTCGTAGAGAAGACAATTGGCAGAGGCGACAAAACTGAACGGGGTGGTGATAACCTCGTCACCGTTTTTTAATCCCAGTGCCCTGATTGCGAGGTGGAGCCCGGCGGTGCCAGAACAGAGCACCACCGCATAGCGCCGGCGGACAAGGCGGGCAAGTTTGTTTTCAAAACGAGTGGCATAAGAACCAAGGGCAAGCCTGCCCGAGCGCAGGACACGGGTGATGGTGCGGATTTCCAGATTGGTGATATCGGGGAAGGCAAGTGGTATTTTCATTTTATCTCCAGCATCAGCAAGGTAATACCGGTAGCGACGCTGAGGGACTGAAGGAACCAGAGGAGAATGGTGGTGGCACGGGGTGAGAGACCGGCAGCGATGATTCTGTCGTAGATGTGGTTACGGTCCGGGGTGAAAAGGGAAAGAAGACAGGTACCGAGACGTTGCCGGGCAAAGAGAAGATGCGGTCCATCCTTAAAAACCAAATCAGTTCGTATCTTGCTCAAGCGGATGACCAGAACCCAGATGATATCAAACAGCGGTATGCCAATGATGAGTGTGGCGGCAATAAGTGGATAAGGAGCGAAAGGTGCAGGGAGACGGGCAAGGGTGACAATGAGGATTGTGGCAAGCAGGGCACCGAGGAGATGGGTGCCGTTGTCACCGAGGAAAAGCCGGGAAGGAGAGCGCAGGTTCAAGAACAGGAAGCCGGCGACAGCCGCGGCAAGGAAGAGGGCGAGCAATGGGTAGTGGTAATTAATAATTTTTCCGGGACCGGTGGTGTTTATTTTTCCCAGAATTACTGCCAGCGCGATAAGGGAAATGGTTGCCTGACCGCCGGCAAGTCCATCAATGCCATCAGCAAGGTTGAGCGCATTGATTGTAACCAGGATGATGGCAGAGGTAATGATCAGGTTATAAACTGGTGAGGGGTGAATGATGATGTGGGATTTTATAAGGAGAAGGGAGACAAACAGGGCGAGGATGACCTGGAGGGTTAGTTTCGGGATTGGGATGGAGCGGTCTTTCCAGCGGATGTCGTCAAGGAGCCCGAGGAGTAATGCGCTGACCGCGGCAAGGAGAAATGTCAGAAAAGGGAATCCGGAGATAGCGGTCAGCAGGGATAAAGGAGCAGGAAGGACAGAATGGGTGGCAGCGATAATCAAGACAGCGATTATCCAGGCGAGAAAGATGCCAATGCCGCCGGTAAATGGCACGGGTGCAGTGTGAACCTTGGCAGTGCCAGGCGCATCGCACCAGTTCCGATTGATGGCAACCCGGGCGATGATGTTATTAAGTAGATAAGAAAGGTAGACGGTGGTGGCGATGCCGGCGGTGGCGAGGAAAATCAGAAAAGGTGTAACTGGCATCATAGCGGTTAGCACGGGTCAGATGTAGCGGTAATTTTTGAATTATCCGGCGCCGGGACATGGGGCAGGGGTAATTCATGAATTGGGTCGGCGTTCTGTTGCGCTTTATTACCGGGCAGTCTGGGAGCGGGATCAGGACGCCAGAGGGTGAGTAGTGCCCAGAGCGACCCCAGACCATAACTTGTATGAAGGATGGGGTAGGTGATGAGGTAAAGCGGAAAATAGATCAATGTCGATGGGGAAGTGACAAAGGAGAGGAGCGAGGCGCTGATATCAGCGAGCAGGTAGAGACCGATAGTTAGGACGAAGAGGATTCGGGCGAGAGAAAGGAAAGGGGCGGTGAGCGCGGTAAGCAAGAAGGTGCTAACAAAGATTGCCGGAACAAGATGGCGCGGGGCAAAGGGCAGGGCGGCGTAGCGGATGCTCTTGATGACCCAGTAGCCGTTTTCCAGGTTGTTTTTGAATAACTGAGCAAATGTGGCCCGGGCGTAGTAGTAGGTTTTTATCTCCGGGCTGAGGAGAACTTTTCCACCGGCGCGGCGCAGCCGGAGATGGAACTCTATATCCTGGTTGCGGACCAGAGCGGTGTTGAATTTACCAATTTTATCAAACACGGTGCGGCGGTAACCAGGACAGCTGGCGGTGTCGGCAGTTACCGGTGCTGGAGTGTTTATCGGTCCCGACGATTTCTTTCTCCCTCTGATGCGCATAAGAGAGTTGCCAACACCAAAGGGAGAGGAGAGGATACGGGCAATGGTGCGGGCGACCGCAGTGGGTGCAGATGGGAGGGTGACCGCAATTGAGCCAACCGCATCGGCACCGCTCTGGTTAAGGATTTTAATGGCACCGGATATGTAATTGGGAGAGTAACGGGTATGGGCACCGAAGGTGAAGATGATCTCTCCCCGGGCGACAGCGATGCCGATGTTCAGGGCATAGGCGGTGGTTCGATAGGGGTTGTCAACAATGCGGATGCGGGTGTCAGTCCGGGAACGCTGTATGGAGTGAATGATGTTTAAAGTGTTGTCGGTCGAACCACCATCAACAATAATTATTTCTATCAGTTGTGCCGGATAGTCCTGGTTAAAAATAGAGCGGAGGGTGGAAGCGATGTGATGTTGTTCGTTCCAGCAGGGGATGATAATAGATACCATCGGAGTCCAGGCACGAGGTGTGGTAATACTACACATCTTCGCCCCAGGGGTGATAGTTACGAGTAGATGGGTTGGGTTCGCTCTTGAAGCGGATGCCGTAGCGCCTTAATAGATCACGGACTTTTTCGGTGATGGGTGTGACTGCGCCGGTAATTATGCCCATTTTTAAGTGAAATGTGCAGATGGTTTGCCCGGATGCGGCGATGGTGAGTGTGTCTTCTTCTTGCGAGTAGCGGATGTTCCAATCACCGATGAGAAGATGGTGATTTTGATAATGGTATTTTTGTGCCGGGTAGTGGGCACTGTTAGCGAGGATTTTGCCGGTGGTGGTCAGCAATTCTGCCCAGAAGGCACTTTTTTCCTCGGGCGAGAGCGGACGGGGAAAGGCATTTTCCCGGATGACCTTGCATGGGATACCAGCAGCAAGCGCGCCCGGGGGGATGTCTCTGGTAACAACCGAGCCAACGCCAATGACCGCACCAGCACCGATGGTTACCCCGGGATTGATTATCGCACCCGGGATCCAGCAGTTATCCCCGATTGTTACCGGTGCAAATGATACCGGATAGCCTTTTAATGCCGACTGGTATGCACCGTGGGTATAGATGGCGGTTGCCGTGCCGAGCCCGACTTCGTTGCCGATCGTTACCCGGCGGGCGGTGTTGATGAAGACACGCATCCCGAGGTGGAGCCAGTAGCCGGCAATCAGTTCGGATTGCGGTTCAAAGGAGGAGCCACCACCAATCCGGACATAAGGACCACACCACAACTCCCGCCCGATTTTTATTTTTCTGCCTGCAATAAGGCTGTCTTCACCGATTACGCTGTTTTTACCAAGTTCCAGGGATTCGGTCACCCGGATGGTAACACCGGCACTAATCCGGCAGTTGGGAGCGAGTTTTATTTTTCCGCCGGTGATCATAACCGCGCGGTCAATAACACAGCCCGAACCAAGTTCCAGTTCCTGGCAGCGGATCAGGATACCGCCCTGGCGCCGAAAATTGGCGTCATTCGGGACGCCGAGTGTACAGTCCGGGGCGATGCTGGTTTTGGGGCAATCAATTATAACATCAGGTCCGATATTCATACCCACACCCATCTGAGGACCTCAAATGCCTCGGCAAACTCAACACCCGCCTGGACGCCGCGCACCCGTGCCAGACTGCGGATGAAGTCTTCGCTGGTGTAGGCACGGAATCGCTGCGAGGCGTAACAGGCGAGACTGGCGATTTTACGCTGAAGGTGGCGTTCTTGAAGCGGGACAAAGCAGACATGACGGAAGGTAAGGGTGTTCATTGGCAGTTCGTAGCCGAGGATGGAGGAGTGTTTGAAGGCACGGATACCTTCTTCATATACCACACGGTGGTCCTGATGGATGTCGGAGGATGCGGGCACGAAAACAAGGTCCGGGTTTATCTCCTGCCGGATTTTCACCAATTCCTCCAGTATTGCCTGACGTTCCTGCGGAAAGTGGCGCACCCGAAAAGAGAATAGATGCCAGTTTTCCGGTTTGATGCCAAGCGTGGTGATGGCGGCAAAGCATTCCTGGTGCAGGATGTCGGAAGGAAATCCTTGGGGCACCGATTCTTCACAGGTGGAAAAGGCGACATAGAAAATTTCTTTTCCTTCTTCCTTAAGACGGGCAAGGGTGCCCGAACAACCAAATTCATCATCGGTGTGAGCACCGATGAAAATGATACGTTTAAATAAGCCGTTCATAAATCTTAAGTAACTTTTTTTCCTCCGGCGCCCAGTTAAACCTCTGGACAATAGACCGGGCGCCGTTTTCACCCAGCTCCTTTGCCCGGTTCGGATGTTGGGTTAAATAGTTAATTGCATGAATAAGAGAATCAACATCACCGGGCTGAAATAGTATTCCAAAGTCAGCTTACTCAATTATTTCCCTTACAGGAGGAAAGTCCGG
>CAKZPX010000217.1 GCA_937139435.1 uncultured bacterium | reverse complement strand
AAGGTCCTTATTGGTAGCGGCCATTATCCGCACATCAACTTTATAAGGACGAGCATCTCCTACCATTCGGACTTCTTTGTCCTGTAAGACACGCAGCAATTTTACCTGCATCACCATGGTCGTCTCGCTTATTTCATCTAAGAAAATAGACCCTCCCGCTGCTGTTTGGAAAAAACCGGCTCTGGTTTCATTGGCACCGGTAAAAGCCCCCTTAACATATCCAAATAACTCACTCTCCAGAAGCCCCTCGGGAATACCACCACAATTAACCGGAATAAAAGGCGCGGAAGCACGTGGGCTGGAATAATGGATTGCCCGGGCAACTAACTCCTTACCGGTTCCACTTTCTCCGGTAATTAAAACTGTGGCTGAAACTTTTGCTGCTCGGGCAATCGCGGCAATTACATTTTTTATCGCCTCTGAATTGCCGATTAAACCGTGATAACCCGCGGCGGAGCTCTGACGCTCCTCTCCTTCAACAGTGCGCCGGATATGAAGCTTATCCAGTGCCCTTCTTACCGCTGTCAATAATTCCTTATCGGTAAATGGCTTGGTCAGGTATTCCTCTGCCCCTGCCTTCACCGCCTGAACCGCACTTTCAACTGTTGGGTACCCTGTAATCATCATCACTTCTGTATTCCGAAGATTTTCTCGTACGTAACGAATCAACTCCATCCCGCTAACACCGGGCATTTTTAAGTCGGTGATTACTAAATCAACACGCCTCTCATTTAAAAGAGTTATAGCATCGGTAACATTAGTTGCCGTGTATACCTGATAACCGGCACCGGTTAAATTACGCTCCAGTACCTCTAATGTGGCTAAATTATCCTCAACTATTAGAATGGTATCGCCAGTTTGTTTGTCTCCCATAATGGATCATCTACTGTCATCATTATTCCCTTTAACAGGTAAAATTACCTCAAAACAACTCCCTTTTCCAGGTTCACTCTCTACTTTGATACTCCCCCCATGAGCGGTAACAATTCCGTAAACCACAGATAATCCCAGTCCGGTTCCCTCCGGTTTTGTAGTATAAAACGGAACAAATATATGTTTCTTTACATCATCACTCATACCCACTCCGGTATCAGAAACAAACAGAGAAACAGTGCCATCTTGATTGTCTTTTGTGGTTATGGTTAATCTCCCACCATTAGGCATCGCTTGAATAGCGTTAACTACTAAGTTAACAAGTACCTGATGAAGCTGACCGGAGTCAGCAACTATCTCCGGTAAATCCGGAGACAATTGCCGAACGAGTTCAATACCGCTTTTGGCACAACGAGAAGCAAGAAAATACAATCCATCACTGACCAGTTGATTTAAATTTACCTCGGATAAAACCGGTAGTTTGGGACGAGCGAAGGTCATCAGTTTCGTAACCACTTCCCTGGCGTGTAGTGCTGCTCTTATTATTCGCTCAACATCTTTAAAAACCTGAGAAGGAAGTTCTGGAAACTTCTGTACCAGCTGGGCAAAACCAAGGATATTACTTAAAGGCTCATTTAACTCATGGGCTACACCGGCAGCCAGCTGACCGATAGTAGCAAGTCGGTCAGCATGCCGCAATTACGCCTCCAATTTTGCCTGTTCCGCAGCTGCGTATTTTCTCTCAATATAGAGTCCAATTTCCCGCGCGATGGCATTGATTAACGAACGTTCCTCTTTAAGAAAGGGACCTTCATCTAATTCCGGACGTTCCTCTAAATAAATTACCTCAACGAACCCCTTACTCTTCTCCCGCACTATTATCGGCGCCGATTGAGAACCAAAATTGGAAGGCTGATAATTAACAGTTTTATACTCTGCCTCATTCAATACAATCCGAGCGGCAGCAATCTCTGGATAAAGCCAGGCAGGAGGGAGTTTTTCCGTTACAGCCTTTAACGCCTCCTCCAAAGTGAAACTCTGTTCAGCAAGAATCCGGTGAATCTCGTAAAGACAGGTCAATTCTTTAACGCGCTCACGTAACGCTGCCTGCGCTCTTCGGTCAGCAATAGCCACCCCGAGACTCTGAGCCACCCCCTGATAAAACTCCACCTCATATTTTTTTAAATATGACGGCACCTTACTCTTTAAAAAAATTAAACCCTGACTATCTTCGTCCACGAGAAAGGTCAAGATGGCGACGGAATGATAATCACCGCCAACCTGGACTGCTACCCCGGGTTTCAATTCCACCGGCAAAGAAGCATTATCCACCCAGAATGCACCGTTACTGGTAAATGGACCATGACCAAATAAAGCCTTATTACTAACCAGCAAAGAACAAACTTCTCTTAAACCAGGGGTGTCTTCATTCATCGCCAACATTGTTTCTGATGATAAATTCCATACATCTCGTCTACTTCCGAAAGAAAA
>CAKZPX010000216.1 GCA_937139435.1 uncultured bacterium | reverse complement strand
CCGCTCCCGGATATTCTGCGCCAGCTGTAATACCGCCTGGCGAACCTGATTTTCCAGCAACTCGCCTACCCGGCGCACCCTCCGGCTGCCCAGATGGTCAACATCATCGGTCTGATAACGAACCACCGCGGTCTCGGGTTTAAACCCCTCCCGGCGCAAAAACGCCTCTGCCCGGCTACCGGTCTCCAGATCCCAGTAATTAAGCAGCAGCCGGTTACGGTACTGGTCAAAAATATCACCATCCGGGGCACAATTTTCATCTTTCAAACGCTTTAACACCTGATTGCGTTCGGTATGGGATTCAACCTGGATGTCAACGGTGCAGTATTGTGCCTCTTCTGCCAGCCGAACAAGATAACGGATAATTGCCAGAACATCCTCACGCTGAAGTGTGGTTAAACTCGCTGGTGCGGAAAGGAAAAGACGCCGGTTCAATTTGTATCTACCAACCGCACCCAGGTCAAATCGCCGTCCATCAAACAATGTCCCTAATATCAACTGTTCTGCCACCTCAAGCGAGTGCGGGGCAATGGAACGCAACCGGAAATAAATCCGGCGAATTGCATCTTCCCGGTTCGCCGCCTTGTCTTCCTTGACACTGTTAGCCACCACCCGCAATCCTGGCTGTCCCTCCGGTGCAACCAGCACCTCGTTAATCCCGCGGGCAGAGAAAAACTCAATCATTGTCTCGCTTAACTGCTCACCAGCACGCGCCTGAACCTCACCGGTCGCATCTTTAACATCTTCAGCTAAAACATCACCCGGTTTGGGCACACGGCGTTCAGTCCGATAGAGCGCCTTGATCACCGCATCATGCTCATACCCCATCAACCGCAAAAATGTAAACGCCGGGATCCGCCGCTTGCGGTCGAGAAGGACGTATAAAATATCATTCTTATCAATGATCACTTCAAACCAAGCACCACGCAGGGGCACCAGCAGCGCCGATATCTCCTCCCCTTCCCGGGTAAAGTAAACACCCGGTGCTCGATGCAACTGACTGACCACTGCCCGTTCCACACCGTTGATAATAAAAGAACCATTGACCGTCATCCAGGGAAACTCGCAGAAGAACACCTCCTGCTCAACTACATCCCGCACCGCGCCGGTATCCTTACCAAACCCCTTTTTCATCAGTCGGAATATCACCTTAAGCGGACGGGCGTAGTTAACCCCGCGGGCAGTCGCCTCTTCCGGAGAGTAGCGCGGAGGACCAAATTCATAGCGCACATACTCCAGGCGAAAATTTCTGTGCTCATCCTCTATCGGGAACATCTCATGAAAAACCGCCTCCAGACCCTGCATTTTGCGCTCGGCCGGAAGAACATTATGCTGGGTAAAATCGGCGAAAGACTCAAGCTGCAGGGAAAGCAGGCTGGGTATTTCCAGCGGGGTCTCCCGATGGGCAAAATTCTTCTGTTTTACCTTCACCACGCCACCTCTCTCAATTTGTCCTTTCCCTCTTTTTTCTCTGTGCCTTTGCCATCTTCATTGCCGGGAATGCCCGAAACGAACCGGGCATCCTTGCGCTCATTTAAACAGGCACCACCGCCACTACCGGGAAAAACTACCCGCACCGGTCTCACTTAATTTCCACCTTCGCGCCCACCTCTTCCAGCTTAGTTTTAATCCGTTCTGCCTCTTCCCGGCTGGCGTTGTCTTTAATCACACTGGGGGTCTTGTCAATAATATCCTTTGCCTCCTTCAGCCCCAGCTGGGTCAACGCCCGCAGTTCTTTCAATACCTGAATCTTTTTGTCGCCTACCGATACCAGCGTCACGGTAAATTCGGTCTTCTCTTCGCCCTTCGCTTCTGCCGCTGCTGCCGCTCCTCCTGCCGCCGGTGCCGCAACCCCGGCGACAAACGCCGGCGCGGTCACGCCAAACTTATCCTTCAACTCTTTCACTAAAGCCGCAAGTTCGGTCACGGTAAGACTCTCAATTGATGAGATCAACTGCTGGATCTTTTCCTCTGCCATTTAATCCTCCTGTTTTCTTATAACCTAACCAATTTCTTCTTCCCTCCGGGCGAGGGTGTCAGAACACACAGACAGGGCGCGCTCCCCATCTGTCATAACTACTCGCTTAGAAGCAGCAATCTTACTCATATTACTGGGCATCCGGTGCCTTTTCTCCGGTTAGTCCCGGTAATTGCTCCAGCACCCAGACCAGTTCGCCCAGCAACCCGGAGAGTACCTGCACCAGACCGGAAATCGGTCCGGAGAGAACCCCGACCAGTTGTGCCCGCAGGTCGTCTTTTGTCGGCAGGGTTGCCAGAAAATCAAACTGGTTCGCTGGATACACGGTGTTTTCAAAATAGGCACCCTTAAATTTTATTGCCGGCATCCGGTCTTTCATCTCCCGCAAGAGCCGGGCAGGTGCAACCGGGTCTTCAAGAGAGAACATAATTGATGTCGGTCCGCGCAGTATCTCATTAACCCCTGCCGGCGCACCAAACTCCTCCAGCACCCGCTCCACCAGAGTGTTTTTCACCACCTTTACACTCAACTGTTGCTGTCGGGCACGACGCCTCATCTCATTAAAATCGTTGGCACTCACCCCGGTAAAGTCAACAAAATAAAGTGCCTTTGCCGAACGCACCCGTTCTCGCAACTCTTCAATAACCTTTGCCTTATCCTGTTGCTTTGCCATATACTACCTCACCCCTTTTAATCAATAAACTCTTTAGGGTCCATCCGCACCCCAACGCCCATCGTTGACGACAGAACCAACTTACGGATAAACTGCCCCTTGGCACTTGCCGGTTTGTTCCGGATTAATTCGCCCATAAAGGCACGGATATTTTCTATCAGTTTCTCTTCAGCAAAAGATATCTTGCCCACCGGCGCATGCACATTACCGGTCTTGTCACTGCGGTAACTGATCCTGCCTGCCTTGAGCGCCCGCACCGCCGCCCCGATGTCAAAGGTAACGGTCTGGGTCTTCGGTGAAGGCATCAACCCCTTCGGACCGAGTATCTTACCCAGCCGACCAACAATCGCCATCGTATCCGGCGTTGCCACCGCAACATCAAAATCGGTCCAGCCAGAACTGATCTTCTCCACCAGGTCTTCCAGCCCAACGTAATCCGCACCCGCTGCCTGCGCCTCATCCACCTTATCGCCCTTGACAAAAGCCAGCACCCGCACCTGTTTGCCAGTCCCGTGCGGCAAACTTACCGTTCCGGCAACCATCTGGTCCTGTTTCTTCGGGTCAATCCCCAGTTTTACCGCAACCTCCACCGTCTCATCAAACCTGGCACCGGCATTCTCCTTGACCAGTTTAACCGCCTCGGCAAGGCTGTAAACCCGACTGGTGTCAACCTTTTCTTTCAACGCCCGATACCTTTTACTGTGTTTCATTTGTCCTCCACAACGGTTAAACCCATTGACCGCGCCGTGCCTTCAATAACCCGCATCGCCGCCTCAATATCGCTGGCATTGAGGTCCTTCATCTTCCGCTGGGCAATCTCCCGCAGGGCAGAACGGGTAACCACACCCACCTTTGCCCGGTTGGGCTCCGACGAACCCTTTGCCAGCCCGGCCGCCTGTTTCAAAAGCACCGCTGCCGGCGGGCTCTTTATCTCAAAGGTAAACTTCCGGTCCGAGTATATGGTTACCACCACCGGCAGAATCATACCTGGTGTCTCTTTCCGCGTCGCCTCATTAAACGCCTTAACAAATTCACCGATATTAACTCCATGCTGTCCAAGAGCCGGACCAACCGGCGGCGCCGCGGTTGCCTGTCCTGCCGGTATCTGTAATTTCACCACTGCCAGAATCTTCTTAGCCATAAATCTCCTCCCTAAATCGGCTGAACATCAAGAAAATCAAGGTCAATGGGCGTGGGGCGTCCAAATATGGTTACAATCACCTTTACCCTCCGGCGCTCATTCATAATCTCATCCACCGTTCCGGTAAAACCGGCAAACGGACCCCGGGTCACCTTGACCGTCTCTCCTTTATCAAACGGCGCCTCGGGCTGCTCCTTGCCCTGTCCCCGCTCAATCTGCTCCAGCATCGCCGCCACCTCTTCTTCCGATAATGCCAGGGGTGCCCGGTCCTTCTCCTCCTGTTCGCCCGTGGTCTCCTTCTTTTTATGCTTCGCCGAGGTTTTGTTCTCTTTGTAAGCCCCGAGGATATGGGTAACACCGGGAATTGATGTTACCAGTTTCATCGCCGCCTCGGTTGGCTCCATCTCCACCACAATATAGCCGGGATAAAGACGACGCTCTTCAGCCACTATCTTGGATTTGCGTACCCGTGCCACCCGCTCCATCGGCACCATCACCCGGCCAAATAGTTCCTGCAAACCCTGGGCCACCACCGTCTTCTCCAGCAACTCCTTCACCTTCTTCTCCCGCCCGGTGTAGGTGTGAACAACAAAAAACTTCTTCATTTAATCTAACGCAGAATCAACGCCAGAACATGGGAAAAGATAAAATCACACAATCCAATGAAGGCAGACAGGAGCGCCGAGAAGAAAATCACTACCAAAGTCGTTATCCATAACTCCCGGGGCTTTGCCCAGGAGACCTTTTTCATCTCCGCCACCACATCCTTTATGTACTCTCGGAATCGTTTTATCCAGCTCATTTTTTCCTTACACCAGGCCAGGAGGGATTTGAACCCCCAACCTACGGATTTGGAGTCCGCCGCTCTGCCGTTAGAGCTACTGGCCTATTTAACCTCCTTGTGGACGGTATGTTTGCGACATGCCGGGCAGAACTTTTTAAGTTCCAGCCTTTCTGTCTTCTTTTTATTCTTATTGCTGTGATAATTCCTGCTCTTACACTCGGTACACGCCAGGGTAATAAAAACACGCATCGTCCTACTCA
>CAKZPX010000215.1 GCA_937139435.1 uncultured bacterium | reverse complement strand
TGGGGCTGGAACTGGTGCGGATGGAGATTAAGGCAGAGGAGTTTTATTCTGATTATCGGGTGGTGAAGTGAGTGGTGTTTTGCCGGCGGTGGTTTTGACGGTGGCGGGTTTTTTCTCGGGTTCGGTGCTGTTTGCTGAGCTGCTGGTGCGGTGGCGGAAAAAAGACATCCGGCAGTTCGGTGATGGGAATCCGGGTGCGGTGAATGCGTTTAAGGCGGCGGGTGCGGTGGTGGGGATAGTGGCGCTGGTGCTGGATTTTCTTAAGGGGGCGGTGCCGGTGGCGCTGGGTTACTGGTTGTGGGGTGTTTCGGGTTGGTTATTGGTGCCTTTGCTGCTGGCGCCGTTGCTCGGGCATGTGTTTTCGCCCTGGTCTGGTTTTCGGGGTGGTAAGGGGATTGCGGTTACTTTTGGTATCTGGACCGGGTTGACATTGTGGGAGGCACCGACATTGATGGGTGTCGGTCTGTTACTGGGGAAGTTTGTTTTTAAGTTTAAGAATGATGCGTTTTCGGTTCTGCTGGCGCTGAACCTTTTGCTGGGGTATGCGGCTTTGCGTTATCCGGGTGAGGCGGTTTTGCTGAGCGCTATCCTGGTGACGGTGATTGTGCTCTGGCGTCATCGTCGGGAGTTGAGCAGTAGATGATGAGGCTGGTGTTTTTTGGTGCGGGCAGCCCTTTGATATTTGTCAGCACCCAGTTAGCGATCAGCATCAGTAATTCAATTTTACTCTCCCGGTTGCGCCGTTTTCCAGCGCCCGGACGGTATCCCCGGGTTTCGGTATTGGTGCCGGCGCGGAATGAAGAGAGGACGATCGGTGCGTGTCTGCGTTCGCTGGTCAATCAGGATTATCCGGATTTTGAGGTGGTTGTGCTTGATGACCGGTCTGATGATAGCACCGCCCGGGTGATAGCGGAGATTAAATCAGAGCGGTTGCGGTCGGTGATGGGTCAGCCGTTGCCCCGGGGCTGGAATGGCAAGCCCTGGGCGTGTCAGCAACTGGCAGATGCGGCAGGGGGCGAGGTGCTGTTTTTTACTGATGCGGATACCGTGCATCAGCCCTGGACAGTCCGGCAGGCGGTGGCAGCGCTGGAGTTTACCGGTGCCGATATGGTGAGCGGGATAACAAGGAATGAGGTTAACACCTGGGGTGAGCGGTTGACCGTGCCTTATATTGTCTGGGCGATTATGGCGATTCTGCCGCTGGGTGTGGCGTATCTTTTGCACCGGGCGCAGGCGTTTGCTGCGGCCAATGGTAAGTTTCTTCTGTTCCGGCGCGAGGCGTATTATGCGATTGGCGGGCATGAGGCTGTGCGGGATGAGGTGACCGAGGATGTTGCCCTGTGCCGCCGGGTGAAAAGGGCGGGCAGGCGGTGGCGGATGGTTGATGCCACTGATGCGGTTAGCGCCCGGATGTATGACGGTTTCCGGTCGGCGTTTGCCGGTTTCAGTAAAAACCTTTTCGGGTTGTTTGATTATCGTTTGCTCGTTGCCATTTTTGTCTGGTTCTGGATGCTTTTCATTACCCTCTATCCGCTGGTTTTTGCCGGTCGGGTGGTTCTGCAGGGCTGTTTTACCACTGGATTCTGGCTGTCTTTTATGGCGATTATTGTTAGTTCTGCTGTCTGGCTGGTGGTGGCTTTG
>CAKZPX010000214.1 GCA_937139435.1 uncultured bacterium | reverse complement strand
GTTATCTTGCCTATCGAGAAGGGGAATCCTTTTTCTATTATGTAGCTGAACATTATGGTCGGGAAAAGGTTTATGAATTTATGAATACCATTAAGAGTAAACGCAACTTAGAAAAAACCTTTCGGACGGTATTTGGAATGCCTCAGGAACGTGTGGGGGAGCATTGGGAACAGTGGTTACGAATGCGTTACTGGCCTCAGATAGTTAAAATTAAAAATTTTACACAGGTTGCCGAAAAATTAACAGATCACAGAAAAGACGGGTCGATGTACAACACCGCTCCGGCGATTTCACCCACTGGCACAAAGATCGCTATGATTTCCGACCGGGCAGAATATGTTGACCTTTATATTATATCGCCGATGAATGGGGATGTTTTAAGAAAATTAATCCGAGGCGGACGTTCAGGCGGTTTTGAGAACTTACATCTGCTGCGTCCGAGTGTTACATGGTCTCCGGATGAAACAACGATTGCTTTAGTGGTCACTTCCCAGGGAAAAGATAACCTTACCATTATTTGTGCAAACACCGGAAAGGTTAAAAAACGGTTCTCGGCTCATCTTGATGCGATATACACGCCCAGATTCTCTCCTGACGGTAAGTGCTTGGTCTTTGTTGGGATTAAAAATGGTTTCAGTGATATATGGATTGCTGACGTCGTTACCGGTGAAACCAGACGCATTACTTATGACATTTACGAGGATAGAGACCCGGCATTTTCACCATCCGGTGATACCATTGTTTTTGTTTCTGACCGTCCTCTTATAGATAAGGAGTGGTCTCCCGGTGATTATGCAATATGGATTAGAAACAGTAAGGGGGAATTAAAGAGGGTGAGCGCTCGGAGTAAATTTTTCTGTTCGCCAATTTTTGCTCACTCCGGAAAATTTATTTTCTGGTGCGCAGCAGATTCAGCTGGACAAAATATATGCATTTATTCCTTAGAAAAAGGACAGGTGATCAGACGCACTGATTTCTTGGGTGAAGTTTCTCATCTCAGCCTTTCGCAAGACGACCGAAAACTTGTTTTCGCTTATTTTGAAAATGTTGGCTGGGATGTTGCGTTGATATTGGACCCGTTAGAGAAAATTCCTCTTGATACCTTGTCCAGAACCATTTTCGCCAATGCAATTAACTTTAGCAGGGACGGTTTGGATTTTGACCGAGTAAAACGGACAGGATTCAGTCTTTCCCTTGACTATGTTGCCGGTACAGCTTCTTATACATCCGGCGCGCAGGGTTTTACCGGAACGGTAGATATAGCCTTCAGCGATATTCTTGGTAACCATCGTTTTGAGATTTATACCGATCTTTACGGTGATATCCTTAACTCTAATTTATTAATTCAGTACTGGTTGTTGCCATTTCGAACTGACTACGGATTTGCGCTATTTCAGTGGTCTGATTTTCCTTATTATTATCCGGGTACAGTTTTAACAGAAAGAATTGCTCGCGGGGGAGACATAATAATCAGTTATCCTTTTCACCGATTTCTGCGTGTTGAAACAGGAGTAACCGGCTTAGGGAATGAGATAAATTTATGGCGTTTTACTCCGCAACAAGGCTGGTATTTGGATAGTACTCATTGGGAGAGAATTTTTTATGGCACTGGTGCGCTGGTTTTTGATAATACTTACTGGCCAGATGAATTTGGTCCGGTACGGGGAACTCGAACGAGATTAGAAGCGGGAAGTTCCTTTTTTTCCAGCCGGCAATTTGAGGCTTTGCAATGTGATTTTCGTAACTACCAAAGATTGGGGAGAAGATTCGTTTTTGCCACCCAGCTTCTGGGTGCGATAAGTTTCGGGCAGGGAGAACAATTTTATATAGGTAGGGAGTATGTGCGCGGGTATAATTGGGGAGAATTCTATAAACAAGCAGGTTGGGGCATCGGACTCTTTAAGTTAGAATTAAGATATCCCTTTATAGACAGGATGAAAATTGCTTTTCCACTGCCAATAGATATTAGAGGTGTCAGGGGGGTCGTTTTTATTGACGGGGGACTGGTAACCCGTGACAGTATACGTTTATGGAATGGCAAACAATTTGATGATTTGAAAATCGGAGCGGGGGTAGGATTACGCATTCCAATTTATTTCTTTTACCTTAAATTTGATTTTGCCAAACCACTGTCTACAACTGATGACAAGAGCTGGAAATTTGACTTTAGCCTGGGATATGATTTTTAAAGTTTTTGCGTGGTTACCCAGAAGGCATCGGAATTTCTTTTTGTATCTGTTAATGTCGTTTGATTTTCTCTTGGGTTTCACTATAGAAGCAGCATCAGCAAATGGTTTGAACCTGCCTGGGAGGCTTTCTCAGTTATACTCTTTTGAATTCTCTCTTGATTATCAAACCGATACGCCAATTTTACTGCGAGGTCATTTTTCGGGCATCTGGCAGAATCATGATAAAGAATTTTGGAATGGCATCTGGGAAAGAAATAGAGAGAAAGTAACGGTAAAATTATATGGTGATGGCGAGGAACAACTGGAGAAAACAGGACCAGAGTGGCGAAAATCCCCAAGAGGCATAGAAACCAGGGTTCTTAAACAGATAGAACAGGTTGTTTATAACACCACTTTTGAGTTCATCGGAGAAAAACCAGGACGATTGTTGTATCAATTTATACCGAGTCTGCCATTAATAGACCCATTGCGATTTAAGAAATTATCAGGAATTGTTGAAATAGATAAAAAATCAGGATTACCTGTGCGTATATACTGTTGGGCAGAAGGAAGCATCGGTAAGTGGGAAATGAAATTTTACAGTTTCAATCGGGCAAAGAAGATAACAGTTCCCTTTATACCCGTTCTTAAATTAAGAATAGTTAATCCCGAGCAGAGAATGAGTTGTGTTGCCTGGAAGAGAACAACCGCAATTTTGAAAACAAGGCTAAAGCAGTTCGGAATTGACTTTCGTGTCAAAAGAATACGTGGCGGGCTGGAACTTGATTTGTCGCAAAAACTTGCCCCGCGTAATTTAGAACTTTTATTCAGCAACGGGAAAGTTGAAATCTGGACGAGCAAAAAGGTGGACGAAAATAACCTTTCAGAAGAAAAAGTTTTTTTTATTCAAGGTGATGCTGCTCAACCGATAGTTTTAAGTCAATTGGTTGGTGTTAATCGGCAACTGCGTGTTGAACCGATATTTGAACTACCGGTTGAGCCTAAATTAAAGGTTTGCTTCCCTTTTCTTCAGGAAAATGATTATCAATTGATAGCTCTGGTCATCAATGATATTGTTCTGGATGCTGTTAATCCGGTAAAGAAAGATGAATGTATTTTTACTAACATTGGCAGTGAAGAAGTGGCAAGAATTATATCTGCTCTGGCAAGTCAGGAACCACTTTCCGTCACATTAAAAGTCAATATTATTTCTCCATAACAGAGTTTCCCATGGCCTCATTGCCATTCTTGTGGCGATACTTGACACCTGCACAAAAACGTAGTTTCACATTGACCGACACTCTAGCAGCTCTCCGCCATATCTTGGTGACGATCCTTGACAATTAATTTCTTTTGTTTATATTAAATGCCATTAAAGAAATTTTTTCTTTTTATCTCAGGAGGAAATAGTGAAGGAATACAAAATAGAAGAAATTCGTAATATCGGTTTTTTTGGTCACGGTAGCTGTGGAAAAACTTCTATCTGCGAACTGTTACTTTATATAATGAAGCAAAACAACCGTATCGGTTCAGTTGATGCCGGTACATCACTGTTAGATTATGATGAAGATGAAATAAATCGGAAAATTAGTATTAACCTTGCATTAGGCTTCGGAGAATACCGCAATGTCTTAGTTAATATCGTCGATACACCCGGGTATGCAGACTTTTTTGGCAATGTAATCTCTGCGGTAAGAGCCATTGATAGTGCAATCGTAGTTGTAGATGCAACTTCCGGAGTAGAGGTAGGAACAGAAATGTCCTGGCGACGACTTGAAGAACTGCAGCTTCCCAGGGGAGTATTTATCAACAAACTTACCCGTGAGAATACTGATTTTGCTACGACTGCTGAGGAAGTACGTAAAATATTAGGTAACAAGGTAACCCCTGTCTATATTCCAATAGGAAAAGAATCGAGATTAAGTGGTGTGGTAGATTTCCTCAATGACAAAGCTTATTCCTATCAAAATGGTACAAGAAAAGAAATCCCTATTCCGGAAGGAATGAAAGAGATAATCGTCCAATGGAGGGAAAGATTAATTGAAGCCGCGGCAGAGGTGGATGAAGAATTAATGGAAAAATTTCTGGAAGGAAAAGAAATTACTGCCGAGGAAATGCGGACAGCGGTAAAAAGAGGTATCAAAGCCGGGACTATCTATCCCATGATGGGAGGCGATGCCCTAGCACAAATAGGTGTTGATCTTATACTTGATCTGGCGGTTGATGTACTGCCATCACCAAAAGAAATCCCCTCTATCAAGGGAACTTATCCTGCAACAGGCGAAGCCGTGGAAATAACCGCTCAGCCTGAAGGTTCGGTATGCGCTCTGGTCTTTAAAACGATCTCCGAAGCTCATGTAGGTGACATGCATTACGTGCGATTATATCGGGGGAAGTTGGAACCAGGAATGGTAGTATTGAATGGCACCAATCAACGAGAGGAAAAGATAAATCAAATTTATATGGTAAAAGGTAAAGAACGGACTGAAATCGAACGACTGACCGCGGGGATGATTGGTGCGCTGGTAAAATTACGTGATACTCATACTGGCGATACACTTGCTGATAAAAAAGAACCGGTTCGTCTCCCGCCAATGTCATTTCCTAAACCATCCATTTCAGTAGCAATAG
>CAKZPX010000213.1 GCA_937139435.1 uncultured bacterium | reverse complement strand
TATTCAAACACAGGTCGTAAGGATTGGCACCAACCGGCACATTGGTAATCAACTGATTCGTCATACCATCAATTACCGAAACGCTGGCGCTATTATAATTGGCAACAAACACCTTGTTGTGCATGCTATCCCAGAGCAATGCCCTAGGTTTAGAACCGACCGTAACAGTCGCCACCACCGTATCCGGCGTGCCACCGGCAGTGGCAATTGTAAACCGCTCGCTTGTTCCCTCACTTGTATAAACACCACAGTATGCCCGTACCCGAACCAGGGCGTTAACTGTTGGTGGAGCAGGGACATTCCACAGGAAAGTTCCCGGTGTAATTGTGCGGCCCTGCCGTGCCCAATTTGTTCCACCGTCGCTGGAATAGAAAATTACCGTTGAATCCATCCCCAAAATCGTTCCACCGGTCCAGGTAATTGTCTGGGTTGAACCAATCGTCCATCTTGTCCCTGAAGTGGGTGAAGTCACAGTTATCGGCGCTGGTGGTAAAGAATCGTAGACAACGTAACGGGCACTCATGCCGACCACCGAATCGCCACCGAGATACGCTCGTACCGCAACCCGTGCGGTTGTGCTTGCCGGACCAGGCACAGCCCAATTATAACTACCCGGAAGACCTGCCCGACCGTGCCGGATCCAGTTTGTCCCATCATTGGTAGAATAATAAACTGTCACAGAATCGGCGTTCAGCGGTCCACCGGTCCACTGTACTGTCTCATCCGCTCCTTCGCGCCACCTTGTTTGGGCGTTGGGCACCGTAACTGTGATTGGAGGTAAACCCTCCACCACCTTGAAAGTGGCGCTAATACCGGTTGAAGAGGAATCAACACAGTATGCCCGTACCCGGATCTTTGCCCGTTCTGTTGCTGGACCAGGAACCGTCCACAAAAATCTGCCCGGACGCGTTGTCTTCCCCTGTCGTGTCCAGGTTGTGCCATTATTAGTAGAATAGGATATTACCACAGAATCCATCCCTAAAAACGTTCCACCGCTCCAGAGAATCTCCTGAGTAGAACCAATCGCCCACTCCGACGTGGAGTCCGGAGAAATAATTGTAATTGCTGAAGGTTTACGGTTATCGTATACTTCAAACCGTGGCGATGTTCTTATCATTGTATCTTGGGCGATATATGTCCGAACCTGAATTCGGGCATTACTGGTAGGAATTAGGTTTACCGGTAGTGTCCAGCTGTAACTGCCGGGTGTCGAAACTCTGCCGACGCGCACCGCCCAAGTCGTACCACCATTACTGGAGTAGTAAATGGTTGTCGAATCACCGAGCAAACCACCGGTCCAGCGAATGGTCTGATTCGAGCCGATGCGCCAGCGTGATGTGTCCACCGGCTCACTGAACTGGATAGCGGACACGGTTGTAAACCGCCAGAGCGGACCAACCGCACTATCGTTAACCGCATCCCGAGCAACCACCCGCCAGTAATAGGTGGAGTCGTACTTCAGCCCTGTCGGTCTCCATGCTGTACTCTCCAATCCTGCAACTGCCAGTGACGGCGAAACACTTGTCCCGAGGTAAACATCATAAACAACCGTATCACCCGGGTCCGGGTCTCCCCCGCTCCAGGAAAATCTTAATCTCACCAGCTGGTTTACCGCCCCGCTCTCGGGCTGGGGACTTCTAGGAACGTAGGGCAGACGATTTGCCCGCTTGGTAGTAAAGGACCAAACCGGACCAACCGCACTCTCACCGAACCGGTCCCGTGCCTTTACCTGCCAGTAATAAGCTGTCAGCAACAAAAGATTATGGGGAGTCCAGAAGGTATCCCTTATTCCTGTGTCCCGGAGTGCCGGTGGTAGTGTGCTTCCAAAATATATATCATAGCGCAGTGTCTCCTGGCTATCCGGATGGGAACACGACCAGCACAGGGTAATATTGGTATCAACATTCACCGCACCACTTTCTGGAATTACCGGTTGCGGAGGGTTGGGTGGACGGTCGTAAGGATTTTCCCATTTCCGGCAGCTCGTTACAAGAGAAAGAAACACCATCAATATAACACATCTCTTTTTCATAACGTCACCATTTAATCACAAAATAAGCACCGATTCCTAACGCACCAACTCCCGCCCCGATGTTACGGAACAGGTCCCATTTCTGCGTTTCCCGGCGATAATTAAGTGCCGCCTCCTTACTCTCTGCCGCCTGATATAACTGATAATTTCTCTCTGCCATCAACCCGGCGCCCACCCCGCTGAGGAGAAAACCAGCACCGGCAATCAAAAGTGGCACCTGCCGTCGCGGCAACCGCTGGAGTGCCTCCCGTACATAGGTAGTTTCGCCAATCCGCACATCAGCATATCCCAGCCAGTCCACATAACCAGGTTTTAAAATACTCAGGATATACCGGTCCGGTGCCAGACCCACAACCAGGTCGCTCACCCCGATTTTCCTGCCATTGGCAAGCACCTCAGCACCGCTCGGTCGAGTGGCAACACTCAAAAATCCCCTGCCTTTACCCATCTTCACCAGCACACCAATTGGACCCGCCTCTTTTACCTCCACCAGCTTTGTTGCATCCTCATAATCAGGAAAACGGGCAAGAATTGAACGTTGCCCAAAAGGCACTCTTGACACCACCAGACCGGCCTCGGTAGTCTTGCCCTTATAAACTCCATCCACCCAGATCTCTGCTCCCACCGGGTCTGAGGTAACCACCAGCGTCGCCAGTCGGGCGGTAATGTTAAAACTACTGGAATAACTCCGATAACCAGGATAGCGCACCTCAACCAGGTGTCTACCCGGACTTAAATTATCCAGCACCAAAGGTGTCCGGCCCTGTTCAACATCGTCAATAAAAACAACAGCATTGGACGGGGTAGAAGTAACAGTAACACTACTTCCGACAACATTAACCTCTACCCTCAAAGCAGGTAGAGACGGTCTCGTCTCCGGCTCGGGCAACCGCGCCCCGCACTTCTTACAGAACTTGGCATCATCTCGATTAACCGTCCCGCAACTGGGACAGACCTTCTCGGCAAAAGCCACTGTAAAAACCAGCAAGAAACAAATAATCATCCTCCACATTGCCGGTTTTTTTCTCTGCATCTCCCCTCGGTTCATATCTCAAAACCTCCTTCATTCAGCAAATCTGTAACCACACCGGGTACAAAATTGTGCCCCGGGCTCGCGTTTTGCCCCGCAATCTGGACAGGTTGCCCTGCCTCCGGCTATTCGTAATCGCACCGGAGTGCCGAGTCGCAACCTTGTCTTTCCCCTGGGTTCAGAACTAATAACTACTCCTGAACGGTACTGATCGCTATACTCCCGAAACACTGTCAAACTATCAATACCCACGGTGCGCAGCTGCGCCCGCGCCTCGGTCTCAGAAAGCCCGGCAACTTCTGGTAGAACAATCATCCCGGTGCTCAACCTGATTTTTACCACCCCGCCTTTTTTTACCTTTTTCCCTGGTTCTGGCATCTGTTCGGCCACCGTCCCCAGAGCAAAGGTATCATCCTTATCTTCTCCTAATTCCGCTTTAAACCCCATCTTGGTAATAGTATTTACCGCCTCCAGCTGAGGCAGACCACGCACATCAGGCACCGCCGAACCTGAACCGCCTATTAGAAAAAAGATCCCCACCGCACCTAACACCAAAACAAATAGCAACACCCAGACAACCCATGCCGTGCGTCGTTTCGGCTCCACCTCGCCTCTTTCCAGAATCCTTTCCGCTGTCCCGACAGGAGCGGTGGTGCTTGCTGGTCTTGAGGATGCCATCCGCGCCGATGCGAGAGCAACGGTACTGCTCGGACGGACAGTGGCATCGGCAGCAGTGGTGGAACTCTTTACCCCATGTTCGGAACTTCGGGAGGTCCTTTCTTCTACTTTCTCCTTCGGCACCTCCTTTTTCTCCCTGGGTATCAGTGCGCTCAGGGCGGTCCGAAACTCCTGGGCATTCTGAAAACGCTCCTCGGGCTTCTTTGCCAGTGCCTTGATAATAATCTTTTCCAGTTCCGGTGAGATATCCGGACGCACCACCCGTGGTGAAGGCGGTATTTCGTTAATATGCGCCTTAATTAATTCTGCCCCCAGTTCTGCCTGAAATGGTGGTCTGCCGGTTGCCGCCTCATAGAGCACCACCCCCAGCGAATAAAGGTCTGCCCGGGCATCAACCGGCTTCTTTTCCGCCTTTTCCGGAGCAATATAACGGGCGGTTCCAACCCTGGATACACCGTAATCAATCAGTCGCCAGACACCGTTTTCTACCTGAACAACCTTCCTGGGTTTAATATCACCGTGCAACCGTCCCTGTTGATGGGCATGGGCTAAATCTTCCAGGATGGACGAAAAAATTCTTTCTAACTCCGGGCTGGAAATAACCCGGCGTTCTGCAAGCAGGTCCGCCAGCGTTTGGGCTCGTGCCATTTCATTAGCATACCAATAACCTAAATTTTGTCAACAGGTTACAAATAAGTTCAACGTACCTCTCCGGGCGCAATCTCGCCCTTGAGCCTTTTCAGCCAGTTGCGGGCAAGTTCAACATAGGGCGAACCTGGAAACTGAACAATTAACCCCTCCAGAATACTCTGCACCCGATTCTCGTCCTTAAAACCATCCTGATAAATCTCTGCCCTGACCAGTCCTGCCTTTGCTCCCAGTTCACTATTCGGAAATCTTATTGCAAATGTATCCAGAACCGCCAGCGCCTCTCGGTACCTTCTCTGCTGGTAGAGGAATCGGGAAAAAAGGAAAAAAGCCTCCTGGGCAATCCTGTCCTGCCCCGGCATCAGCCTCCTTAACCGACTCATCCCTTCCTGCTCATCGCCGCTTTCATAATCAAGCATCGCCTGAGCAAGTGTAGTTACCCCTTCACCACCCAAACTCAAAAGCGCCAGTTCCAGGGCATCGTTAACCAGTGGGCTCTGGGGAAATCGTCCGTTTAAATTCCGCACCACAATCTGCACTGAATCAAACTTCCCCTGGTAAAACAGCACGCGGGCAAGAAGGAAAAGTACACTGTCACGCGGTTCACCAATTTTCATCAATACCGCCCGGGCGCTGTCCAGTTCCTTAAGTCCAACCAGTGCACCTGCCAGCCCCAGAAGTGCACCATAATGCCCCGGTCTCCTCCTTAAGACATCGTGATACAACTGCACCGCCCGCTCTAACTCCTGTTTCTCCTCCCGGAAAAACTCTGCCAGTTCCAGCCGCGCCTCTGGAGTAGAATCTTTTTCCAGCACCAGCAGCGCCTCATCCATCCGCCCCATGCGGCGCAAAACCCGGGACCGATCCGCACCGGCACCATAATCCTGATACAACCGCAATGCCGCACCCCACGCACCCGTCTCCTCCCATTTACGTGCCAGAAGCAAAAGTTCTGCCCCGCTCATCACCGCCCTGACCAATCGCACCGCTGTCTCGTCATCGCCAGCACCAACATAAACCTCAGCCATGGCTCTTGCCCTTAACTTGCTATCCCGGATGCGCTCCAGTTCCTTTGCCACCCTGCCCTTACTTTTCCGACCATAATCCGCAAGCCGTGGCAGCAGACGCGCGAGCTGATTCGGGTCGGCATTAACAATCTCCGCCACCAGCCGGGCAGGACGGCTAACATTTCCCTCCTGTTCATAAATCTCTATTAAACGCTCGGCATAATGGATCCGTAACCCCTGGCTGGCAATTGCCCCCTCCAGTAACTCTGCCGCCACACCATTCTCGCCATAACGCCTTAACAGTTCAACCAGTTCCAAAAGCCTTGTTGGCCACTGTTGATAAAAAACCCTGACCCGATTCAGTGCCGCACCCCGACGCCTCAGTCCGAAAAGCGCCTCTATGACACCTAAAACTATGTCACCATTCCCCTCTGTTTGCTTCTCATAACGCTGCAGAACCTGAAAAAGCGAATCAAACCGACCCAGTCCCCGGGCGGTGCGAATAAAACCCTGCACCGCCTGCCGGTTATCAGGATTTTGCTCCAGCACCACCTTATAGAGTAAAAAAGCCGATTCCAGCTGCCCGGCACCTTCCAGCATCTGTGCCCGGGGCAGATCCTGCCCCCTGCCCGCCACAAAAATTAACACCAGCACCAGCATTAACCTCTTCACCATAACACACCATCTCCTGCTACCATCGCTATTTTCTTCTCACTCCTGTAAAAGCCGCTCAAAATAAGCACGAATCAATCGCTCGTACTCAGCAGGATAGCCCTGCTTCAGCGCCCTCAATAATTCCTCACGCAATAACCGGTTGCGTTCACCCAAATCCTCCGGCAATCCCGGCACCGGCGTAATGGTATACTCCTTTGCTGTCTCTGCCTGCCGCTCCTCTTTGAAACCCTGCTGACGAATACTGCGCTGGGCGTCAAGAAGCCGGGAAAGTATTCCCTCCTGACGCTGGATCAATTTCCGGTCCACCTGCAACTCCGCCAGGGAGCGCTCGACCGCCTTCATCTCCTCAATCAGACCGTCCAGCCTGCCGGTCAACCCCGGTCGCTCACCGCCCATTGACTGCAGGAGCCTTTCCAGCTGCTCCCGCAAAGCCTGTTGTCGGGCAAGCAGTTCCATTAACTTCTGCATCTGCTCCGCACCCAGCCCGGACATCGGAATCGGGATCGGAATACCGGACATCCCGGCATTGATCTGCATCTGCTCGGCGGTCATCTGCGCCAACTGTTCCAGTAAATCCTGCAAACCACCTTTCATCCCGCCCCCCTTTGCCGCCTGGCTTGCCGCATCTAGCACAAAAACCACCGCCCGGTTCAAACTCCTTCTTGCCATTGCCATCTGCCCGGTGGCGTTTCCACCTTCAACCAGCGCCCTGCCCGCCTCCTCCATAAGATTCAAACCCCGGGCCAGTTCCTGCCCCAATTCTGGTGGCACACTCAATGTCTGGGCACCGAGACTGGCAAGGCTTTCTGCCGCCATCCGCGTTGCCTCTTTTAACCCCGCCTCCTCGCCCACCAGACCCACTGGCTCCGCACCTGCCCGCAACCGGTTCTCCAGTTCCTCCTGCGCCCTGGATATCGCAATCAAGGCGTCGGCACCGGCAAGCATCCGGCGCACCGCCTCGGCCGAGCGCCGGCGCTTCATCCTTTCACTTAACGACTGCAATCGCTCGGCAAGTGTCGCCATTGAACGCTGGAGTTTTTCGCCCTTCTCCTTCGCTCGGCGCCGCTCGTCCTTCTGAAGTTGCTCCAGTAACTCCTGTGCCAGTTCTGTCGTCTTCTCCGCCACCAGTTTCTCCTGTAAAGCGCTGAGCGACTCCGCAATCTCTGGTTCCGACATCTCCTGAGCGAGATTCGCCAGCTCCTTTCTTAAACTGTCAAGAGCAGCATTAATCTCCGCCTGCTTTTCGGTCAGTGCCTGACCGCTATCGGACATGATTTGCCGGTTCAATTCTGTCTGTAACCTCTCCAGTTCTCCTGCCTGTCTTGCCAGCGCCTCCAGCCGTTCCTCTTCCATTATCTTTTTCAGCAACTCCAGCGCCTGGTCAATCCTCTTTTTCAGTTCCTCCTGTTCCTGACGCAACCTTTCCATCGCCGCCTGCACCTGAGCACTATTACTCTGCAACTGCCTGCTCAGTTCGTTCAACGCTGCGCGCAGTCTTTCCGGCAGCAATCGGGCGAGCAACTCCTGCAACTCCTGCAACCGGGCATAGGTCTCATTATCCCAGGACATCCCCTCCAGCATATCAGCGCTCATCTCCGCCACCTCATGTCTCAACCTCTCCACCTGGCTTAAAAGTTCCTTTTGCTCCTCCAGCACCCGCTCCAGCCTTTTCCGTTCCTCCCAGGATAGTCCCCGGGTTCTTTTCAACTCGTCACTCAAACGGGATAGCTCTTCTTCCAGTTTGGTTTGCTCGGCACTTAACGGCACCAGTTCCTCCCGGGTAGTCTGGGTCTGGTTCATCGCCGAAGAGTAGATCTCCGCCATGGTCGGGAACCGCACCGCATAAACCTCACTCCTTGTCGTCTTGGGACCCAACACCTCATCATTATCCGTAACCCGGACATAATAACGCATCACATCCCCGGGTAACAGACCAGAATTTGATAGGTCCCACACATATATCGTTGTATCCTCATGTCTGCCCCTCAAACTCTTTAAACGCACAACGCTGTTAATACTCTCCTTACCATAGTGCAACCACAGCTCGCCCAGCCCGTAATCGTCAATAGTGTTAATCCCGAGCAGAACCTGCATACTCACCGGCAGGTCAACATCCTGACCGGGCAAAAACACCCTGACAAACGGTGCCTCGTCCGCCAGAACCCGCACCGGCACCCGTGCCACCTGCTCTCCGCTACCGGTGCGGTGCTTTGCGTCCCGTAATAACTCCACAACCATCTCTCCGTCCTCCCGGGCAGTGAACCGGGCGTTAAACCGGCGCCGGTCAGCCGGATCCACCGCCACCGACACAGTATCAGAACCAATCACCAGCCCGCCTCCGGTCACCTCCTCATCCACCATTCCTGAAACACGCACCTCGGTTCCGCGCAAAACGGTTAAATCCCGCTCCTGCACCTGGCGCACCGGTAAACCGGAATACGCCGGTGGCTGGAGTTCAAAAACCAGCGTGTTAAGTGTTAACCCTTTCTGCACCCCGACCTCAAACCAGCGTGTCCCCTGCCCGAGAATGGCAAACCGGTAGCGAAAACCATTCTGTACCGCCATCGTGAACGCGCAACTGTCACCCCTGAGCACCAGCGGTCGGCGCAGACGCTCCGCACCCGCAATCTCTAATTTTATTGAGGAAAAAACACCTGCCGGCTGAACCCGGCAGAAAAGCCGCACCTCGTCGCCGGGCACAACCACGGTGTCACCCGGACTTACCTCAAAAACCAGCGGTAACCTCCCGGGCACAAAGGCATTGCTTAAACCCACCCGGGCACGAACCCCACCCCAATAAATATAACCAGCCAGAATCGCCAGTGCCATAACAGCACCAGCCAGCGCCCATAGCAACTGTTGCCGGCAGACCACACGGTTTAACGGCAACCCGGACAGCATCTTCTCCACCGCCGCCACCGCCGCATCGCGCAGAGCCAGAGAATAACCTTCCACCCCGCCCTGGTAATCAGACAGTTCCAGTCCGGCGACAACCCGACCCTGCATCTCGGGAAATGTCCGTTCAATCTGATAACCGATGTCCTTTAACCGCAACCTGCCCAGCCAGCGCCACGCCCAGAACCCGACCGGTAAAAGAAACAACAGCATCACCCATCCGGAAAGGAAAAACAGCCCACAGAAAACAGCGCCCGTCCCGGCCAGGGCAACTATGAGTAAAATCAGTGTTAGAAGGTCATTAGCCAGCACCGAGCGCTGGACATCCTTTAACCTTTTTCTTAAGCCGGCGTCTTTCTTAATCATTTCCGCCTCTTTTAATACTAACCGCAAATCGTGCTCCGGGCAAGCGGTCTTCCTCTTGACTTAACACAATAAAAAAATAACCTGTTAATAAACAATCCAATGTTACACCAAGCCGCTGACACTACCGGCAACAGCAGTTCCGGTCTGATAAACCCACCACCCGCACCACCGCTTCAGGAACAGCTCGGTGCCGAACGCCGGGTCACCATACTCGGTATGGTAATCAACATCCTTCTCGCTCTGGGCAAAGTGTCCGCAGGTGTCATCGGCAACTCCAGTGCCATTATCGCTGATGGCTTGCACAGTTTCTCTGACCTGGCCAGTGATATCCCCGTGCTCTGGGGTATTACCGCTGCCAAACGCCCGCCGGATGCTGACCACCACTACGGACACTTTCACTATGAAAGCATTGTCGCCCTGTTTGTTGGCATCCTGCTCTTCGCTGCTGCCCTTTACATAGCCATCAGTGCCGTTATCACGCTCAGCCACAGAGATAACGGCATCCGTAACTGGCTTCCGTTCTACCTGGCGCTTGTCTCAATCGTGCTTAAAGAACTCCTCTACTGGCTCACCCGGGCGGTAGGCAATCGCTACCACAACCAGGCGATTATTGCCAATGCCTGGCATCATCGCACTGACGCCTTCTCCTCAATTGCCGCCGCACTGGGTATTGCCGGTGCGCTCATCGGTGGTGAACGCTGGGCATTTCTTGACCACCTCACTGCGGTGCTTCTGTCGGCATTTCTTCTCTATGTCGGTATCCGCATCATCCGGGATGCGGTGCACAACCTATCGGACCGGGCACCAGATCCTGGCACGCTCAATGAACTCCACAACACCATCTCTGCCATTCCTGGTGTCATAAGTTACCACGCCTTTCGTGCCCGTGCCTCTGGCGCCGGGAAAAAGATTGCGATAGATATCCATATCCAGGTCGACCCCAACATCTCGGTCAGCGCCGGACATGACATCGCCACCCGGGTAGAAAGACAGATTCAACTTGCCAATCCTGATGTCACGAGCACCGTCGTCCATATTGAACCGGCAGAAGAAAAAGAGACAGAAAATCCCCGCAACGGAGAAAGCCACCCCGGGGATAACCCCCGGGGTAACCCCGGACATACCCCATAAAACAAAAACCAGACCGAACCCGGTTCGCTTACTCATCTTCTTACCACAACTTACACCGCTGCTCTCGTTATTTTCAGCGCTGAACACCGTGAAAGAACCGCTCTGTCTGGCTCTAATATAAAATACGGCTCTGACCGGTGACGGTTTAATGTTATAATCCTGAATATAACCTTGCCGAGATAACCTTATCGAACCACGACAACCTTTGCCACCAGAAAATTGGCACCAGTTTTGATGAAATAAACACCCGGTGCCAGATGGCTGATGTTGTTTGCTCCCAAAACTAAATCCATTACCTTCTGCCCGGAGATATTAACCAGCGCAACATTGCCCCTGACCCGACACCGTAATCCCGGCAGCCATAACATCCCCCGAAAGACCGAGCCATTTACCATTGGTAATTGTTGTTCCCCAACCAGTTGGTCCTCACTCCTGCCGGTCATGATATCAAGTTTTCCCCAGATTCTTACTGTGTGGTACGATCGGCTGGCAGCGGTATCGGTCCAGCCCTGATAAACAAGAAAAACCTGCCCATCTCTACCAACCATCAATTCAGGAGAAACCTGCTCACCCTCCTGCTGAACAATCAATCTCCTTTCCAGAACACCACCCGCGGGTGTCACCCACGCCCCGCACAGGTCATAATTAACCGCACCGTAACGCCACACGACAAGATAATTTGTTTCGTCAAAAATAACCACCGGTGTACACTGTCCTCTTTCATAGCCTGATATCGCTATCCCAACCGGATCAATTACAGTACCAGCCGGCGTTACCCGCGCGCCGTAAATGTCGGAATAAATAGAGTCGCGCCGATAGTCCTCCCAGGCAACAAGATAGTTTGTCCCGTCAAAACTTATCCCCGGGGCGCTCTGACTGTTTCTTGCCGAAGAAACACAGAAAGCAATAGAATCAACAGATATGCCTGACGGTGCAATCCGTTTGCCATAAATATCGTAACCACTACCGCTGCGCCATTCTGACCACACTACGAGGTAGTTTGTACCATCAAAACCTATCCCCGGAGCGCCGGTTCCGCTTGCTTGCCGGGAAATCAACAACGCGGCAGTATCCAGAACAGAACCATCCGGACTTACCCGGGCACCATAAATTTCATATCCAACACCGCTCCGATAATCCTGCCAGACCACGAGGTAGTTTGTGCCATCAAAACCTATCGCTGGATACATCTGGTCTACAGGTGCGCCACAAATAACGATCCCACCGGGGTCAAGAATGGTACCGTCAACACTGACCCGGGTGCCGTAAATATCCCAGTAACCATTACGATGGTCCTGCCAGACCACGAGGTAGTTTGTGCCATCAAAACCTATCGCTGGATACCATTGATAATCAGGAGCAAAAGCGTAAACAATACTGGTATCAATCAAAAACTCCTCGCCATCAAAAATAAAATCAGCTACAGAAGACCCTCCTGATTGGTAACAGGAAGGTTGCTGATCGGGCCGAGCCAGGACAATCGCAACCAGCGAAAACAAAATCGTATACTTTCTCACATAACCTCCCTTATTAATATAGGTTTAATACTAAAAAAGTTTATCCCGGTAACTGGGGTTGTCAATGCGAACCTCCTCAGAATAAACTGTGCTACTTGACCTTTATTAAGATTAGTTTATCCTGAAATATGTCCACCGGTATAATTATTATTACCACGGTTGGTTTTATCATCCTTTTAATCACAATTATCCTTTTAATAATAATGTTCAGCCGGCTAAAAAAGCCTGCCAGTGATACCGCCCTTATCTTTCAGCAACTGGAAAGTCTGCGCCAGCAACAGGAACAGTCACTGAACAATAACACCCAGTTAATCAATCAGCGCCTTGCCGAGATTAACCGCTTGCTTGCCGAAAACACCGGACAGATCAACACCCGGCTTGATAATGCCACCCGCGTGGTCAGCGATGTATCCCGGGCGCTGGGAGAACTTTCTCAGGCATCACAGCAGATTTATGAGGTCGGGAAAAATATCGCTAACTTAGAACAAATCCTGCGGGCACCAAAACCACGGGGCGAACTGGGTGAGTTCTTTCTCGACAACATCCTGCAGGAGATGGTGCCCAATAATTACCAGTCGCAGTACATTTTTCGTTCCGGTGCTAAGGTGGATGCGGTGGTGCGGTTAGGCGGGCGTCTGGTGCCGATTGACGCCAAATTTCCCCTGGAGAATTTCAAGCGTCTGCTCAGCGCCACCGATGACACTACACGCCGTGCCAGTCGCAAACAGTTTTTGAACGATGTTAAAAAACACATTGAGACGATTGCCAGTAAATATATCCTGCCGGATGAAGGGACATTTGACTTCGCCCTGATGTATATCCCGGCCGAGAATGTGTATTATGAAATAATTACCAGCGGACCCAGTGAGGAAAAGAATGGGATCCTTGACTACGCGCTTGCCCAACGGGTCATCCCGGTCTCACCCGGCACAATCTATGCATATCTGCAAGCGATCGTCCTGGGGCTGCGGGGACTGGAGATTGACCGCCGGGCAACCGAGATCCTTGACCATATCCGACGCCTACAAGGAGAACTCCGGCGGTTCCAGGAGAAGTTTGAAACAATCGGAACACATCTAACCAACGCTCATAACCGTTATGAAGAGGCGGCACGGGAACTGGAACGCCTGAGTGAAAGGGTG
>CAKZPX010000212.1 GCA_937139435.1 uncultured bacterium | reverse complement strand
CGGACAGGCGGAACTGCTCGGCAGGCGCAGTCCTGGCGGAGCGGGCCAATGCGGCCAGCTCTCGCAGCGTCCGGTCCGACAGGGCCATCGACCAGATCTCCCGCAGGTCGCTCTCGCCGCGGAGAAAGGCCTGAATCATGCGGTCGAGGTTCACCGCGATCGGATCGAGACCGACGTCGTAGCGGAATCCGAACAGCTCGATGTCCCGGCTGCCATGCACTTTCATCCACACGTTCCTGAACTCGATCATCAGACCGAAGACGCTGCCCACCACCTGCTGCAACATGGCGCTCAGGTCGGCGCCGGGGTCTTTTGCGTCGTGGAGCTTGGCGCCGAGGAAGCTCTGGCAAACCCTGTAGCCGCTGGCGACCGCGATGGTCGTCATCCAGATGTCGATCCCGTAGCGGGCGACATCGGTCTCCCAGTCGGTGCGTTTGAGATACGTTTCGATCACGGGCAGCGACATGCCGAAATCGCCGCCGATGGGCTGGCGGATCCGGTAACCATAGAGGGCGCGCGTCAGCGGATAGATGATACTGTTCGTGATCGTGCCGTCGTACTTGTGCCGGTGGTAGTAGGGCGCGACGAAATCATAGCCGCGGTGCAGCACCGGGCGCAGCAGCAGGTCGAACCACTCGGGCGTGATCGAGCGCAGGTCGGAATCGACCACTGCGCAGGCTTTGGCCCCGAGATCGCGCGCCATCTGGAAAATCATCCGGAACGCGCTGCCTTTGCCGGGGATGCCGTGATACGGAAACGAAAGCCGGTGGACTGGGTTCAGCGGCGTGTTGACGAGCAGCAGCTGCGAGGCATCGAGCTGCGCCTCCAGCACCTGCTTCCGCGTGTCGTCCTTCGATCCGCCGTCGGAGTTGATGATGACGCCCTGGAAGTCCGGAAAATACTTGTTCAGCCCAGCCTGCGCCGCGCGGACGACGTGGCCGATCGTCCGGCCGTTGTTGTAGCTGGGGATGCCGATGACAATGTCGGCGCGGCCGAGCTTCTCGACCGCCTGTCGCGCTTCAACGGGCAGGATGTCCTGGGCCATGCGGCGGGTCCGGTACCGATCATCCCCAGTTTGGCCCAGGCCGTGCACGGAGCCAATCCCGTCGATAAGGTACGGCCGCAGTGGTCCCGCGAGGAGCGCCTTCGGAACCGGCGTCAGCCAGGGCACCGCCACATCAGGGAGCCGTCTCGGCCGGGTTGCCGGCTTTGCTTGTGCCGATCACCGGCCGGCGGGCGGCGCCACGTGGATCCTCGCCTCCGCCTCGCCCCAGCGCCGCGACGCCGCGGCCGCCGTCATCGGGCGCCTCCGGCGGGTCGCGGCGGGGCGGGCTGCGGGCTCAGAAGAAGCGCTCCTGCACCTCGATGATGTCGCCCGGCATGATCGGTTGCATCGGCGGCACGAGCACGCCTTGGGCGTTGGCCCCGCCGCGCTTCAAGATGAGGGCGTCCTGCTTCGCGCGGTAGGTGTACCCGCCGGCGATCGTCACCCCCTGCAACGCCGTCATGCCGTTGACATATTCGTACTGGCCCGGACGGTTGACCTCGCCCCAGACCGCGGCACGAACCTCAAGAGCCGGGGCTTCAGCCGATTGATAACCCTGGGCATGCCCGTAGTCTGTTATACCGAGCATGATGCCGACCGTTAGCGCCATTATTAAGTGCCTTATCATTTTTTAACTTCCTCCTTTTTAATTATGTCCATCTGTGTTTTCTTCTTTCTTTTATCCCGGTCGCAGAACCAGGTAAATTATGCGTTGCCTCTACAATATAATTCTGCCATTTTGTTTACCCTTTCTGTTTGATTTCCAGGTTGACGACAATGAACCATTGTTACCCAGGTGCCGACCGCAAAGAACCCCATCTGCTGATATTGCTGGACTTTAATCCCTTCACTGGCATTAACTATCAGCTGGGCGATTTTAACACCAGCCTGAGAAAAGGAAGTCAGTGATTTTTGAATTAATGCGGTGGAGACACCGTTGGTCCGGTATTCGGGTGCGGTTGTTATCAGGTCAATTGAACCAACGCTGAAACCAAGAAATTTAGTTGTCTCGGGACGGATTCTCTCCGCCAGTACCGCAACCGGACGTCCGTGTTCCTGGGCAACTAAAAGTGCGTGGTCAGAATCAGATGTTGGTTGAAGTGCAGTTTTTCCATCAGGGAAACCATTTCTGCTGGCATAGATGCGCAGCCAATCTTTATGCACCTTGCTCAGGAATCTGGGAGGCAGTTTGAGGTCCCATCCGAGCGTTCCTTCCGGTATGTCCAGAATCGTGGTATCAAATTCGTCAACCTCATCCGGAAGAGCGATGTGGATTTCATAGTTTTCCTCGGGTGTGACCATCCAGTCACCGTCGTTTAACTCCCGGGCAAACAACAGGTTGGTATTGCTGGTGATGAACCCGCATTTTTCCAGGGCATTAATGGTTGTGAGATCAGCATAAGGACAGCGGGCAACAAGACAGATGCTATTCGGGATTGTGCGTAGAGTTTCCTGAATGAGCAGTTGTTTGATGATTAACTGGGTTTCTGATTTTCCCAGGGCGATAATGTGTGCTATCCGATAAGCGGGTGCGCGTAGAACCTCGCTGGCGAGCGGGTCTGATTTTACCACGCAGAGACCGACCACCCTTTTACCCATATAATAACCATGGGCAAATCCCCCGTGGTTCAGGATACGGGCAATGTCTTGGACAAGGATTTCAATGGCGGTATCATGTTTTGCTTTGTCATCACGAAGGATCCAGTAATACGGTTTGAATTCATAAGACTCTAACAGGTCGCGCATAATTTTACTGCGCTCTATGGTGAGTAGCTCGGCAAACATTTTTCACCCCCTCGATTTATGTTTAGTTTCCAACTACCCCACTGGTAAGGGGATGGTCAATATCTTATTACCGCTCCTTCGGATGTAACCCCCTTTTTTGACCATCCCCTTTACCGCTTCCTGATTTTTTATATAACAACCATTGTGCCAGATGATTATATTTAGAGATTAGATAGTTAAAATGTTGAAAATATATAACTTACCGCTGCTTGCCTGGTGCTTATGAGATTTTGGGGATGTTTTGATTACAGGTTGATTAGTCGCTAACGCTATGAATATCAATTAGTTGCACCGCTGCGACAATGTTCTTTTTTGTTTCTCGGCTTTTGTTTTAGATGATCCTTCAGCCTGTTATTTTATTCCCTTATCTGATGGGGTGTTTTGCGGTTGGTTCTAGTAGCGTTGTTATAGCCGAGCAAGAATATAGTTTTTCCAATAAGGGAATAAATTGTCCATTCAGGGAGGCGATAAATTCAGACGTTATTCTATTGGGTATGGGCAGGAGAAGTTTGACTTTTATGTGTGATTGGAATATTTTAATAGGAGGTTTTTAATTCATTGAAAAGGAGGAAAAGGTGAAGAGTAAAAAGATTGGCGTTATTGGCGCCGGAACAATGGGTTCAGGTATTGCTCAGGTGTTTGCTGCAACCGGTTATGATGTGGTTCTGGTGGATGTGGAGGAGCGTTTTGTTGAACGGGGGCTGGCGATAATCAGGAAGTCACTGGAGAAACTTGTTGAGAAGGGAAAGATGCCTGCTGATTCAGCAGGAGCAACTCAGGCACGGATAACGCCGGCGCTAACGGTTGATGCCTGTAAGGATTGCGGACTCGTGGTAGAGGCGGTGACTGAGGATGTGAAATTAAAGAAGGAACTGTTTGCTCGGCTGGATGCGGTATGTGTGCCTGAGACAATTCTTGCCACCAACACCTCTACAATTTCAGTAACTCTTCTTGGGGCAGCAACAAAACGCGCCGACCGGGTCGTAGGTATGCACTTTATGAATCCGGTGCCTCTGATGCAGCTGGTTGAAGTGGTACGGGGGCTGGCAACGGTACCGGCGGTTATAGATGAGATTGTTAATTTAGCAAAGGAGCTGGGCAAGATACCGGTGGTGGTGAATGATTCCCCTGGTTTTGTTTCCAATCGGGTGTTGATGCCGATGATTAATGAGGCGATATTCTGTCTGGAGACCGGGGTGGCGGATAAAGAGGCAATTGATACTGTCATGAAATTAGGGATGAATCATCCGATGGGTCCGCTGGCACTTGCTGATCTGATCGGACTGGATGTGGTGCTGGCGATATTAGAGGTGCTTTACGAGGATCTGGGCGACCCCAAATATCGTCCCTGCCCCCTGTTAAAAAGGATGGTGGCGGCAGGATTTTTAGGCAGGAAGAGCGGGAAAGGATTCTACGATTACCGTGGGTAACAGGTAATAATGGCAGCAATATCGGCGGAGAGAGTTTTAACGGTAGCACAGGTCAACCGGCTTGTTGCCGGAATGCTGCAGGAGTACTTTTCCGATATCTGGATTGTGGGTGAGATATCTAATTTCAAGGTGCATACCTCCGGACATATCTATTTTGTGCTTAAGGACGAGAACTCCCAGATTCAGGCGGTGTGTTTTCGGGATGCGGCGCGGCGGCTGAAATTCCGTCCGAAAGACGGAGACTTGATTATTGGACATGGTCGGCTGGAAGTTTATGTGCCGAACGGTAGATATCAGGTGATTCTGGATACAATTGAACCTAAGGGGCTGGGTGTACTTCAGCGGGCGTTTGAGGAACTGAAACGCAAACTGGAAAAAGAGGGGTTATTTGACCGGGAAAGAAAGCGTTCCTTACCCAGGTTGCCCGGGGTGGTAGGTATTGTCACTTCACCCACAGGAGCCGCGATTCATGATATGCTCAAGACTTTGCGACTGCATCGTGCCCACCTGAAAGTGCTTTTATATCCAGTTCTGGTGCAGGGGGAGGGCGCAGCTGAAGAGATTGCTCGGGCGATTGTTGATCTGAATAGCCGGGAAGATGTGGATGTGATAATTGTGGGCAGGGGCGGAGGGTCGTTAGAGGATCTCTGGCCTTTTAATGAAGAGATTGTTGCCCGGGCGATTGCTGCCTCAAGGGTACCGGTGGTCACCGGTATCGGACATGAGGTTGATTTTACCATTGCCGATTTCGTTGCCGATGTTCGAGCAGCAACCCCAACAGCTGCAGCGCAGATTGTGGCTCAGGGCTGGGAAGAACTGGAGAAGCGCTTGACAGAACTGGTCACACAGATGTGTGACGGGATTCAGAATTACCTTTTTAATTGCGCCCAGCATATTGATGAACTGGTGAAGCATCGGGGTTTTGAGCAGGTTGGTCGGCGGCTGGCAGAGGCGCAACATCGAGTAGAGGTGTGGCGCGGCACAATGGTCCAGGCGTTGTTTCAGACGATTGGTGAGCAGCAGAGGATATGTAACATCCTCACCGAAAGCCTTAGCCGGCAGAATCCGGTTGAGAAGGTGCTTCGCTGGCGAAGAGAGCTGGACAACATCTACCTCCGAATGGGAAGGGAGATAACCAGGGTGAGGAATGATGCCGAGAGCCGTTTGACCCAGGCGCTGGCACGATTAGATGTTTTGAGTCCGCTGGCCAGTCTTTCCCGGGGGTATTCAATATGTCAGAAACCGGATGGAAGTGTGGTAAAGAGTATCGGACAGGTGGATAAGGGCGACGGTGTTTATGTGCGGGTTGCCGATGGCAGGCTTGGCTGTCGGATTGAGAAAAAGATAAAAGGAGTTA
>CAKZPX010000211.1 GCA_937139435.1 uncultured bacterium | reverse complement strand
TTGTTATAATCACTTGTAAATAAATATGTTATCACTTGTTCCCACTCCGCTGAATAACACCGATGCCGTTAAAAATGGAAATGGTGAAAAACTACTGGCAGCAAAAAGTGAGTTGCTATTCCTCTACTACTATTTTTACCGCGAAATTATCAGCCCAGATTCGCATTTTGCAAATACTTGACTGAGAGAAAAATTATTTTATAGTTTATAGTTAATGAGTACAAAACGCTTTACCACTCGTGTTCGTTCCTGTCCCTTCTGCGAAGAAGGTGTTAATCATATTGATTATAAAGACCCGCGTCTGCGAGACTACCTGACCGAGCGGGGAAAGATCGTCCCATCCCGGGTTTCCGGTCTCTGCGCCCGGCATCAGCGTCGGGTCGCCCGGGCGATAAAGCAGGCACGGAACATCTCACTACTACCGTAAGGATACATGAAGGTCATCCTCCTTACCGATGTAGAAAGACTGGGCAAGCGGGGCGAGGTAATTGAAGTGCGAGATGGATTTGCCCGTAACTACCTCATCCCGAGAAAACTGGCGTTGCAGGCAGATGAAGCAACCCTGCGCCAGCTGGAAAACTTCAGAAAAGAAATTGTTCACCGTCAGGCTAAAATGACCCGCCGGCTGATGAGCCTGAATGAACAACTGGGGATGGTAACTCTGAAGACCCAGCTCCGGATGGGAAGCGAAGGTGCCTACGGCGCCATCACCAACACCACTATCGCTGAACTGCTCCAGCAGGCAGGACACAAAATAGACAAACATGCCATCGTTCTGAAAGACCCGATTAAAGCGCCCGGTGTTTATGACATACCGATAAAACTTGGCGCTAATGTTACCGCCACAGTCAAACTCTGGGTCACCGAGGCACCGGTCGGGTAAAATAAAACGGCATCTGTGATTGAAGTAAAAGTAGAAGCGGTTCTTATTGACAACACTACCAATTCGCCGGTGATGCTCCTCCGGGAGGTGGACAGTAACCGTGTCCTGCCGGTATTCATCGGTGCTGCCGAGGCGTCAACCATCGCCTATGCCCTGGAAGGAGTTCAGTATGTCCGACCGCTTACTGTGGACCTGATGCGCAACCTGATTAACGGTTTAAACGGTAAGGTCAGCCGGGTAATTATCACAAAGTTAGAAGATGACACCTTTTACGCCGAACTGGTGATTCAAACACCGGAGCAGGTTATCTCAATTGACGCCCGTCCCTCAGACTCGGTTGGTCTGGCATTGCGCACCGGAGCACCGATTTATGTTGCTGAGACGGTGATGGACCAGGCAGGACAGTGGCTGTCCCCGGAGGACGAGGAACGACTCCAGGCATTGCGCACCAAGTTGCGTGGTATTGACCCGGAAGACCTGGGCAATTACCAGATTTAACCACCGTGACCGAAAAACTCCCGGTATCAGAACAAGTTACCCTGTTGAAAAGAGGGATTGACCGGTTAGAAACCGAGGAAGAACTTCGCCAGCTCCTGGAACGCTCCCACCAGGCCGGCAAACCCCTGCGGGTAAAACTGGGCATTGACGCCTCAGGACCGGACATCCATCTGGGTTTTGCTGTCGTTTTGCGCAAACTGCGCCAGTTTCAGGACCTCGGTCACACCGCAGTGCTGATTGTCGGCGACTTCACCGGCAAAATCGGGGACCCGACCGGACGCTCCAAAACCCGTCCCCAGCTTACCAACGAACAGATAAAGGCAAATATGGCGCGCTACCGGGAACAGGTGTTCAAAATCCTTAACCCGGAGCGCTGTGAATTCCGCTTTAACTCCGAGTGGCTGGACAAACTCAGCGCCACCGATGTTGTTAACCTTGCCGCCCGCTATACCGTTGCCCGTTTAATTGAACGGGAAGATTTTAAAAAACGGCTTGAAGAGGGTGCCCCGCTCTCGGTGCACGAACTCCTCTACCCGCTCTTTCAGGGTTACGACTCGGTAATAGTGTTTGCCGATATTGAACTGGGTGGTGCGGACCAGTACTGGAACCTCTTGGTGGGACGGGAACTGCAGGTGCGCTTTGGGCAGACACCGCAGGTGATTATCACCATGCCCCTGCTTGTCGGCACCGACGGCAAGTTAAAGATGTCCAAATCCTATGGCAACTATGTGGGTATCACCGACCCGCCCGCAGAGATGTTTGGCAAAATTATGTCCATTCCGGACGAACTCATCCTGAACTACTTTCAGCTCGCTACTGACAAAACTGATGAAGAAATCGCCCTTTTTGCCCGGCGCCTGTCCGGTGGCGAAAACCCGCGCAATATCAAAGCAGAACTGGCACGTTCCATCGTCGCCCTCTACCATTCACCCGCCGCTGCCCGGCATGCCTCCGAGGAGTTTGACCGTGTGTTCCGGGAAAAGGAACCACCAACCCAGATGCCGGAATTTCCTCTACCTGCCCCCGGGGTAAACATTATCCAGGTCATCGTCCAGAGTGGACTCCTGCCCTCCAAAAGCGAAGCCCGGCGCAAACTCACCGAGGGCGCAATTTATCTTGATGGACAGCGCATCTCCGACCCAGAATTGATTGTTAAACCGCAGGACCGACCAGTAATCCTCAAGGTGGGGAAACGAAGATTTCTGCGGCTGGTTGCCGGTTCTTGACTATACTCGCCACCGTCTTAAAATTTTTCAAGAAAAAGGAGTAACTGATGAACGAAGAAAAACAAACACCACCGGGACCACCGGTACAGGTAGAAATTGGTGAGAAAGAGTCGGAGGGCATTTATTCCAACTTTGTCCTTATCGCCCATTCCGGTTCCGAGTTTATTATTGACTTTGCCCGTATCCTTCCAGGACTGTCCAAAGCCAAAGTGTTTGCCCGGATTGTTATGACCCCCCAGCATGCCGCCCTGCTCCACGAGGCACTGGCAGAAAACATTCGCAAATACGAGGCACGCTTTGGCAAAATAAAATTGCACGGGCAAAAAGAGGACAACGCAAAGACGCTTGGATTTTAAACCCCTGTCACTGCCGCCAGTAATCACCGGCATCGTCCGCATTGTCCAGCATCATGGCGGCAGGATATTTCTCGTTGGCGGTCCGGTGCGCGACCTTTTACTGAATCGCGTCTGCCCGGACTGGGACATCGCCATCGATCTCGGTGAATACCAGACCCGTGCCCGACTGGAAGATAAACTCCGTCACCTCCTGCGCCAGTTCTGCCAGAAATTTAACGCCCGCTTTGTGTTTCATCCCCATTTTCTTACCGCCACGCTGACACTCCCTGAACAGCAGATTGACATCTGCCATACCAGGGAGGAAACCTATCCGCGACCAGCGCTCCTTCCTCTGGTAAAACCGGCGCCACTTGAACGCGACCTGTTCCGCCGGGACTTTACCATGAACGCAATCGCCCTGGAATTAACCGCCCGGGGCACCGGCGCACTCATTGACCCCTGCAATGGACAGCAAGACATAAAACTGCGGCTGGTGCGCATCATCCACCCGCAAAGCTTTATTGATGACCCGACAAGAATCTTCCGCGCCATCAGATTTGCCGTGCGCCTTGACTACGAAATTGAGTCCGGCACCCTGTATCTTATGCGCGCTGCGATCAAAAATGGCTATCCGGCACTACTGACCCCGGAACGCATCCTTTACGAAATCCGCTGCATCCTGAAAGAAAGGACAGCGCTGAAAATGTTAGAAGCGCTCATTAAGGAGAAGGTCCTACAATCCGCCTGGCAATGGCAACCCTCGCCCGAAATACTTTCCCGGCTGCAACTCCTCCAGAACCAGGGCGCTGACCTGCCGGACCTGTTCGCTTATCTTCTCGCCTCATTTCCGGTAACAGAAAAATTCTCCCTCACCCGGGAAGAAAGAGAAACCCGGCAGGCGTTAGCAAACTTTAACGCTGTGAAACGCAAACTCCGTCTGGCAAAAAGACCCAGCACCATCTATCATCTGTTGAAAAACCTGCCTGACCGGGCGCTGCGCATTGCTGCCCTTATTGAACCGGATACCGCCATCCGGGAAAAAATTACTTACTATCTCGCCAACCTCAAAAACCGCCCGGCCCTGGTAACCGCCAGTGACCTGCTCCGCATCGGTATCAAACCCGGCAGAAAATTGGGAACAATCCTTCAAAAACTTTTCGCCCTCCAGCTGGACAGAACCAGCTATGCCGGTATCCGTACAACGAGGAAAACAAAAACGCGCTCCGTACCGGAACGGACCGCTGCCGGCAGTAGTAATGAGGACGAGATCAGAAAAGAACTACTTGGCATCGCCCGCCGACTTACCCGGCAAAAGGAGAAGAATTAAATGGATTTAGGCAACATCATCCTCTCGGCACCGGCAATCCTGTTTGGTTTAACAATCCATGAATTCAGTCACGGTTATGTGGCATCAATTCTTGGCGACCCAACCGCCCGGGAACAGGGGCGACTCACCCTCAATCCGTTAAAACATCTTGACCCCATCGGTACCATCCTCCTCTTCCTCCCCTGGACCAGATTTGGCTGGGCACGTCCGGTCCCCATCAACCCCAAGAACTTCAAATACCCCTTACGGGACCTGGCAATCGCCTCGCTGGCTGGCCCCATCTCCAATTTCCTGGTCGCCATTGTCAGCGGTATAGTTACCCGGATCTTTACCGCCCTCAACATCGCCGGCTTCGCCTGGCAGATGGCAGCGAACTTTGTTATCTTCAACCTCATCCTCTGCTTTTTCAATCTCATCCCCATTCCACCGCTTGACGGTTCCAGATTGGTTTATTATCTTTTACCGCCCCGCCTTGCCGTCCATTACGGTCGGCTCGAGGAGTACGGATTTTTGAGTATGGTAATCATATTTCTCTTTGGTTTACCGTTATTTCGGATGGTAATTTTACCGGTGGTAATCACCACCGCCCGAATTTTTACCGGACAGGGAATCTGGTTTTAACCTATGGCTAAAACTAAATCCCGGCGGATTTTTTTCGTCCTCTTCGGGATTGTCACCATCGCCCTGGAGGCGTTTGCCATTGTCAGCCTGTTCGCATACATCATCGGCCGAACCACGCCTCAGACCAACTACGGCGGCATCGTCGGCTATTTCCTTGCCCGTGGACTCTACTGGCTTCTGGGGAAAATGAGTATCCTGGTGCCGGTAATTGCTGGCACCGCGATCGTGCTCGGTCTGGTAAGGGTTAAACGGTGGCGACGGTTCTGGTCGTTCTGCATCCTGCTTCTTGCCCTGCTGCTGAGCGGCTCAATCCTGTCGTTTTACTCTGGCTTAAAGACACCGGAGGAAAATTGCGCTGGCTGGACCGGTTATCTCTTAAACCGGTTACTGATTAACGAGTTCGGGCTCGGCAGTGTTGCATTCATCGCCCTTGGTTATTACTGGGGTTTTACCCTCTGGTTCCGCCGGGCTAAAAGGATGGACATAACCCGTTCAACAATCATCCTGCTTTTTGGTCTGTTCTGGAAACTATTTTTAGCTTACTTTCACACGCCATCAGTTGTTGCGGGTAGATTGGGAAACACCATAATCACATTTTTATCGGGTATTCTGGGAACAGTCGGCACCCTTATTCTGCTCATCACGGGCGTGGCGATATTGAGCGTAATTACCGGTTTAACACTGCCCCTGCCCCGACTTGCTCTTCGTCAGGGACTA
>CAKZPX010000210.1 GCA_937139435.1 uncultured bacterium | reverse complement strand
TGCGATCGCCGCCATCTACTATTTAGTGCCAATGAACACCTGGGCAATCTCAATGAGTTTCGGCTCTGGTTCACCTTATCAACCGATGGCTGACGCCTGCCAGTACGCCTGGGACTCCGGTCTGGTGCTGTTCGCCTCAGCGGGTAATGATGGTGGTGAATATGTGCGTTACCCTGCCTGCTATCCCAATGTGGAAAATGTTGCCGCATCCCGGTCAAATGACACCCGGGCGTCCTGGTCAAACTATGGCACCTGGGTGGATGTTACCGCACCCGGAGAAAACATTTATGCCACAGTGGCCATTGGTGCGGGGTCCTATTCGGCAATGGACGGCACATCAATGGCCGCACCACTCGCGGCTGGTGTTGCCTGCTGGATAAAATCGTTTGACACCACCATCTCCAATGCCACCTGTATCCAGATGCTCCACGACGCCTGCGACCCGATGCCAGACCCGCTTTACCTGGAGGGCAAACTTGGTGCCGGAAGGGTATCAATGTCCAATGTCATCCTGCCGCGATTTTACTGCAACCTGACACTGACCGGATGGCGCTTCAACGACCAGACCGGCAATGGTAACGGTCGCCCGGATCCGGGTGAAACGGTTGCCCTGATTATTACCTATGCCAACTCTCCGGGCTGGCGCACCGCCACCAGTGTCTCTGCCACGCTCAATGTCCTGGGCACCGATGTTACGGTGGTAAAAAATACCGCCACTTTCCCGGACATCCCGGGTGGTGCCAGCGGTAACTGCTCTGCTGACTCTTTTGTTATCCAGATAGCAAACAACGCCCCACCCCATAAACTGAAACTGTTCCTTACCGCCAGCGCCCAGCCTGAACCGGCTTATCCGGACACAATGTTTATCAACCAGTGCGGCGAGCCACGGGTATTAATTGTTGACGATGATGCCGGTCAGTCATACGAACGCTATTACACCTCGGCCTGCGACTCTAACGGCATCCTCTATCATGTCTATTCAGTTCAAACCTCAGGCTCACCCTCAGCAGACACTTTAAGTCGCTATCCGGTGGTCATCTGGTTCACCGGTGACGCAACCACCAACACCCTTACCCCGACCGACCAGACAAATCTTACCACATATCTCAACAACGGTGGCAAGCTCATCATCTCGGGTCAGAACATCGCCCGGGAACTGAACAATACCTCGTTTTTGAGCGACTATCTCCATGCCCAGTTTGTTGCCGACTCCACCGGTAAACCGTTCCTGCCCGGTATCACCAATGACCCGATCACCCGGGGCGATACAATGGTAACCGCTGGTGGTGGCGGTGCTGGTAACGCCCGCTCCAGCGACGCCATCCGTCCTCTGGGCGAAGCGGTCGCCTGTGCCCGGTACAAGGATTACGCCGACACCACCGTTGCCTCGCTTATCCGCTACGCCGGAACCTACCGGGTGGTATTCTTCCCGCTGGCATTTGAAGCGATTGACCATTCATCCCGTTACCTCCAGCGCTGGACATTGATCAAACGCATCTTTGAATGGTTTGGTGAACGGTTGCCCGGCGTAGAAGACCTGCCACCATTAGCCGGACCAAAACATCCTTACTGCCTTAACATCACTCCTAACCCGTTGCGGCGCACCGCAACCGTAGAGTTCACCGCGCCGGTAACCGGCACCGTGCTCCTGCAAACCTATACCCTCAACGGCTCACTTATCAGCAGTGCGAAAAAGGATGTCAACTTTGGTGAATATGTTCGGCTCCGGTTTGATGCGGAAAACCTACCTCCGGGAACCTATCTGGTGCGTGTCGTAACCCGGTCCGGGGTGTATGCCCAGAAGGCGGTTGTCCTGCACTGAACCAGACCGGTAACAGTTCATCAGGCGGGGGAAATACTTACCCCCGCCTTTTTTCATCTACCCTGTGCCAGTCTTAGTGCCAGCTCTTCTGGCAATCCCGCCCTTCTAATCTTCTCCTGAGTCCGGGCGATATCGTACTCAACCCGGTACAGAGTTATCTGTTTTTCATTGAGGTCAATAATCATGCAGGCGGCACGGGGGTCACCATCACGGGGCTGTCCAACGCTACCCACATTTATCAGATACTTGGCATCCTCCCGGATGAAAAACCCCTCCTTTTTTATCATCCGCGCCGGCTGTTTGGCTACCTTCTCTGTCATCAGCGGGATGTGGGTGTGCCCGATAAGACAGATGTCGGTGAAAAAGGCACCCATCTGCTCATCCGCATCATCAACCGAAAAAACATATTCCCATTCCGCAGGTTCTGCTGGTGCAGCGTGGACAATGTGCAGGGGACCAAACCGGAAAACCAGGGGTAAACCATCAAGATAGAACCGGTGCCCATCCAGCAACTGGTCTCCGGTCCAGTGAATACCGATTACCGCCAGGGGGTTAAACCGCGCCAGGGGCGTCTTTCTTAAAACGCCCAACTCGTGATTACCCGCCACACCAAGGGCACCAACTTTTTGCAACAACTCAATACAGGCAACCGGGTCCGGACCATAACCAACAATATCGCCACAAGATAAAATCCGCTCCACCCCTTTTCGGGAAAAGAAATCCAGAACAGCGGTTAACGCCTCCAGGTTGCCATGGATATCACTCAACACCCCGACCTTCATATCTTCGCCTTAATTAAGGGATTAGTATGTGCAACCAGAGAAAAACGCTATTGGGAACTATCCCCCACCCTGCCCAGCGACTTAAAAATAGCATCAAGCACACCATTAACAAACCTCCCCGCCTTTTCATCTCCAAACTTTTTAGCCAGTTCCACCGCCTCATTAATCGCCACCTTCCCGGGTACATCAGAGAAAAAAAGCAGTTCGGCACAACCAATCCGCAGAATCGCCCGGTCAATAAATGTCAACCGCTCCAGTCGCCAGCGCTTCAGGTGCTGGCGCAGCACCCGATCAATCTCATCCTGACTCCGCTCCACCGTCTCAACAATCCGGCGCAGGTAAACCTCAGCCTCTTCCGATGGATTTTTTCTTATACATAACTCCGCAATCACCCGGTTCGGGTCGTCACCAACCAGGTCAGACCGGTATAATACCTCCACTGCACACTCCCGTGCCAGCCGGCGCTGGGTCATATTTCACCCGGGTTTTATAAGAACTACAACTCAGCGTAAAGGTTAACCAGTTCAATCACCGCCAGCGCCGCATTCCAGCCCTTGTTGCCCTGCTTTGCGCCCGAGCGTTCCAGCGCCTGCTCCAGACTATCTGCGGTAATTATCCCGAAGGTCACCGGAAATCCGGTTTCCAGTGTCACCTTTCCCAGGCCCCGGGCAACCTCGCTGGCGATATACTCTGCGTGGGGTGTATCACCCCGTATAACCGCACCCAGTCCAACCAGCCCATCATAACGCTTGCTATTTGCCAGTTTCAATGCACAGCCCGGTATTTCAAAAGCGCCCGGCACCCAGACCACATCAACAGCCCTGGCGTTGTGCCGCTCCAGACAGTCAATCGCTCCCTCAACCAGTTCCCGACTGATCAACTCATTAAAACGGGAAACCACCAGCGCAAAACTCCGCCCCGTTGCGTCAAGCTTTACTTTAACATCTCTTCTCTCCATAAGTTACCCCTTTCTCCATGTCGCCCAGGATATGCCCCAAGCGGTCTCTTTTTGTTACCAAATAACTCAAATTGTGCCGATTGGGTTTCACCACTATCGGCACTTGCTCAACAATCTTTAAACCAAACCCTGCAAGGGCAACAACCTTACGCGGGTTATTGGTCAAAAGTCGAATACTGGAGAGCCCCAGGTCGCAGAGAATCTGCGCGCCAATTCCGTAGTCCCTTAAATCCGGCGGAAAGCCCAGCGCAACGTTGGCATCAACTGTATCAAGCCCCCGGTCCTGTAAATAATAGGCACGAATCTTGTTAGTAATTCCGATGCCCCTGCCCTCCTGGCGCATATAGAGCAAAACCCCCTGTCCCTCGCGGGAAATTATCCGCATCGCCTCCTGCAACTGCTCACCGCAGTCACAGCGCAGTGAATGTAACACATCTCCTGTCAAACACTGCGAGTGCACACGCACCAGTACCCGCTCTTTGTTACGGACATCGCCCTTAACCAGCGCCAGATGGGCATACTCCTCAACCTCGTCCTCATAAACAATTAACCGAAATTCACCGAACCTCGTGGGCAGATTGGTATCAACCACCCGGTGTACCAGAATTTCACGATGACGGCGGTAATCAATTAAATCTTTAATTGTCATTATCTTGAGACCAAAACGTCGGGCAAGCCGGCGCAACTCTGGTAGCCGGGCCATCCTGCCGTTATCTGCCATCACCTCACACAGCACCCCGGCAGGTTTCAGCCCGGCAAGTCGGGCAATATCAACCGCTGCCTCGGTATGACCGGCACGCACCAGCACCCCGCCCGGACGCGCCATCAAAGGAAAAACATGCCCGGGTCGAGCAAGGTCTTCCGACCTCGTCTTTGAGTCAACCAGCGCCTTTATTGTCACAGCCCGATCATGGGCAGAGATGCCAGTGGTTGTTCCATTAACCGCATCCACCGAAACCGTCCAGGCGGTACCATGCAGTGCGGTACTATTGTGCGTCTGGGGCACCAGCCCAAGCTCAGCACACCGTTCCGGAGTCAGGGCAACACATATCAGACCCCGACCATGCTTTGCCATAAAGTTGACCTTTACCGGAGTAATCTTCTCAGCGGCGCAGATTATGTCTCCCTCGTTTTCCCGATCCTCATCATCCACCACTATTACCAGTCTCCCCCTTCTTATATCCCTCAGGATTTCATCAATACTGGCAAATACCCCCTTTTCTTTCTTCTCCTTGCCGGTAAGATGTAATTTACAGGGGCGCAGTGCTGTTGTTCTCCTAACATTCTTTTCTACTTCTGACCTCATTATCGCTTATTATAAAAATACCCTTATTTCTCTCTAAGTCAATTATTACAAACAAAATGCTTGACAGACAAGAAAAATATTAGCAAAATTAATTAGGTGCGGAACAGTTAAAAAACGGCACCTAAAATAGGCGCGGTGCTTTATGAGCCCAAAGACGCATATCCTGCTGGCGCACCCTGCTGCTGGTGCGCGGATATGATCTACCATCCACAAATTGTCCCCGGATGGTACTGTCGTCTATTCCGCAAAAGCAATATACCCATCTCCCGACTAAAAAAGGAGGACCAATGAAGAACAAAGTCATTGCTGCCCTCATATTATTTATTGGGCTAACCGGCAATTTAGTCGCTGCTGGTTGGTCGGAAAATCTTTATTTCCCTGTCACATCATTTAGTGTTAATTATTTGTCCCATAACAATACCATGTATTCCTTGGTCACCCCGGAACGGGGTTCTATCTCGCCCGGTAAACAACTTGCAGTAAACTATACCTGCGAACCGGGCAAGCCGGTATTGCCATTCTGGTCTTTCACCCTTGTAATACCTCAGGGAATGAAAATAGCGAATATTGATGTCACCCCGGAAGACATCAGTTATCTGACATCTGACCATCCGCCTTACCCAGCCCAACACCCGGTACCGGTGTCCCAGACCGCTCTGCCTGACTTTGTGTCGCCTGACCCGGCAGTGTATCAGGGCAACAGACCATGGCCCGAAGAACAGACCGCCCTGAGTCCGGTAGGAAATAAATCTGGCTTCCGCCTGCAAACAATCAGCATCTATCCGGTCCGTTACGACCCTGTTGCCCGCTCTTATATTATTGCCCAGCGTCTGCGAGTACAGGTACAGTTTACCCCTGACCCGACAGCGGAATTCATCTCTCTCACTCCAAAACA
>CAKZPX010000209.1 GCA_937139435.1 uncultured bacterium | reverse complement strand
AATATCGTGAAGGATGACACCGGTTAAAAGCAGGTCACGGTCAATCTCAGGATAGGTTTCGGCGAGGCGCAGGGCGTTGCGGCACATCATGAGGGTGTGTTCTAACAGTCCACCGAGGTAGGCGTGATGGACGCGCACCGCCGCGGGTGCCCGGGTAAATTCTTCGGCAAATTTTGCGTCAGAGAAGAACGCCTCCAGGAGCGTCCGGAGATGGGGGTTCTGGATGCTGGCGATGTGTTCTTTCAGTTCTTTGAGCAGTTCGCCCGGGTTGTAGCAGGTGGTGGGTATGAAGTCGCCACGCGCCACCTGAACCGGGTCAACCGGAAACACAGCGCTTACTGTTACCTGAGGTCTGCCCTGGTATTCGTTGACCTTGCCCTGGATGTGACAGAAGTTGCCACCGGCGATGTAGGACAATCCGTCTTCAATGTTGTCCCACATTATTGCCGGCAGGGCACCGGTGCGGTCACGGAGTTCAAAGGTGATAAATCGTCCGCCGTCACGGCGGTCCTTTAAATCCAGCCGGGTGCAGAAGAAAACGTCGTTGATAAGGGTGCCCGATTTGAGGTCTTTGACGAACTGGCGCTTCATCAGCCTGGTTTAAAGGTTGATGCCCAGCGAGATGCGATGGCTGGTGCCGAGAATGACCATCGGGGTGAAGGAGTAGTCAAGCTGGAAGCGGTCATAGCGAATGCCAATGCCGGTGGCAAATCCGGCAAGGGCGTCACTGCCACCACCGCCCATCAGGTCACTGCCCAGTGAGTTGTAGCCGAGCCGCAGGGCAAGGTACTGGTTGACCCAGCCCTCAACACCGGCACGGAAGTTGAATCGGTTGTCAATTGGCTGGTTCAGATTCAGGTTGAGGTTGATTTCCGGGATTGGTTCCCAGGAGGCGCCGAGGTTGAATTCCAGTGGCATGGGGTCGCGGGCGCTGCTGAAGGGCTTTAGCTGGAAGCCGAGATTGGTGATGGTAAAGCCGAGGTTAAGACCGGGCAGCGGAGGTTGGTAGAGGAGTCCGATGTTGCTGGCCAGGGCAAGGGAGAAGAATGTATCCATTGTACCGTAGAGCCCGGCGATGCCGAGACCGAGGTTAAGACCGGGCCGGGGCTGGAGACTGCCGCTGAGGTTAACATTGGCATAGGAGACGCCAAAGGTGCCCAGTTCCTCACCGATCTCGTTGGTGCGTTTCATCGTGCCCGAGTTGAGGTAAAATACGCCAACACCGATCGCCCGACCGGCATCAATCGGCTGGGTGTAACCAATTGAGCCAAGATGGGTGCCGGCGACATGGTTGATATAGGTGAACTGGGCGGAGTTGCTGGAGTTAATACCTGCTGGGTTGTAGTAGAACGCCAGGGCACCAGCAGGACGGGCAACCGGCGAGCCGGCAAGCGCTGCCTCCCGGGCGGTAGGGGTGATGCGGAGAAAGTCAAACCCGGTGGTGCCGGTGTTACCGGTAATGGCGAGGATGACCAGAACACAGGATAAGAGGTGCATTAAATTATTTAATGGGATAATCCTGCTATTGTCAAGTTAAACTTTGTTCGATAACCGGGAGACAACCTTCTTACCTATGGAAAGTTAAAATGACCGGGCTATTTTCTTGACATTCTTAAATAAGATTGGTAAATTTAACTGTTTTAGAGAAAATTAGCGACGCGGTTAGCGAGAAGTGATAAAGCAATTTTTAGCCCAAGGAGGAAATATGACGTTAATAGATGAAGTAAAGGCGATCATTGCGGAGAAGTTACCCGATGCGGCAGGGAAACTGACCCCGGATGCCCGTTTTCAGGAGGACCTGGGCGCAGATTCACTGGATATTGTGGAACTGGTGCTGGCGTTTGAGGATAAGTTCGGGATTAAAATACCGGATGAGGATTCCCAGCAGTTAACCACAGTTGGGAAGGCGGTTGAGTATTTAGAGCGGAAGCTTGCCGAGAAAAAGGCAGCAGCCGGCGAGTAAGTGGATGAATAGAACATCCCTGTTTCTCAGGGATACTTAAGAACGGTTAAGAAGGGGGTATTGAAATTGGGAGATAAAAGACGCCGGGTTGTTGTTACAGGTCTGGGTGCGGTGACACCACTGGGCAATGATGTGCCAACCTACTGGGAAAATCTTCTTGCCGGGAAAAGCGGGATAGCAAGGATAACCGCTTTTGACCCATCCGACCTGTCGGTGCAGATCGCTGGTGAGGTAAAAGGTTTTAATCCGCTGGAGCGGCTGGAAGCAAAGGTGGCAAAGCGGGCGGACCGGTTTACCCAGTTTGCCCTCTGGGCAGCGCTGGAGGCAATAGGTGACGCTGGTCTGGACCTGGAGAAAGAGGATAAGGATCGGACCGGTGTGGTTGTCGGTTCGGGTATGGGTGGTATTGCAACCTGGGAACAGCAGCACGAGATATTTCTGACGAAAGGTCCGCGACCGGTTTCCCCGCTTCTGATACCGATGATGATTCCGGACATGGCATCCGGACAGATCGCCATTTTATATGGTCTGCGGGGTCCTAACTACTGCTCGGTTTCTGCCTGTGCCTCTGGTGCCCATGCGACCGGAGTGGCGTTTCGGCACATCCGGGAGGGTGATGCGGATATAATGATTACCGGCGGTGTGGAGGCACCGATTACCAAAT
>CAKZPX010000208.1 GCA_937139435.1 uncultured bacterium | reverse complement strand
TTATTAACCTCGGCACCGGCACAAATTACCGGGGCATAAGGACTCGTAACATCCAGAATTACCGGCGGTTGGTTTACATCTCGAATCGGGAAACAAAATGTGCCCGCGGTATCTATAAAGAAATAAAGCTGTCCCGCTGCAAGCGACAACCTGCGCAAATATCCGATCTCTAAATAATCCAGATAGATTTTTTTCTCGCCCGCCCCCTTCAGTTCTATATCCAGACGGTTATCTCTAAAACCAGCTGGTAAAACAGTGTCCACCGTGAAATCATAGGGAGCAGGATACGGACTCTGACCGAAACGGAAGTTAGTAACAGACTGGTTATTAAAATAAACTGTTACATCATTATGGACGGACGCGTTTAAAACTCTTCCCGCAATCCGCCAGACCTGAACCGGGTACGTCAAAGCAAGATGTGTAGTGAAAACTGTTGAACTGGCATCAGCAGATTTGATTATCGTTGCCCATATCCACATCAGCCCCGCCCGCGCCGGACAGTCCGCATCTATTTCTTGATGTCGGATGTCCTTTCCCAATGTAATGACCGGCAAACCGCTTGTATCCTCGCCCGAGACCACGGACATTCTTTTGCCCTCTCCTTTACCCCAGCTCAGCCAGTAAACATTCTCGCGGGTATAAAGATTTTTCACCCAAACCGAACAACAATTAATCCAGTGGTCTGGCGCCAGGGCATAAAATATGACCGTGTCTTGGATATCAAACCTTCTGTCTTCTTCACCGGTTACAATAATCGGCACAGATTGCAATGACTCCGGATAAAAGTAATTGGGTTCATGCTCGCCCACGGTCCAGAGGTTTAATGTCTTGGGTTCAATACTGGCGATCGGCACACCTGCTGCTGCCAGTTCTGCACCGGTAATACGGTAAATCCCGGTGCTTTCAACCGCAATCTTTAACCAGAACGGGGCGCGTTGATAAGGATTAAAACCGGCAACAGACGCTGATACCTTCCAGTTGAGCGCCTCCTTACCGTTCAGAAACATCTCACCGATAAGAGCATCCAGTGGCTCTGGTTGATAACTTATCTCTGGTATACTTTCAAAATAAACATCCACCTCAACTTTATTAAACCATATTAACCTTTTACTCAATGGATGATATTGAATCGGATTGATACGAATCGTAACAAATCTAATTGACCGTAAAATTTCTATCCCTATTTGTTCCACCACCCGGAGAGGAATAACCGTATCCTGCCCATCACGAGTTCCTCTCGATATTGAATCCTTTTCCCAGAAAACAAAAGGCACTATTGCCGGCTCGACATTT
>CAKZPX010000207.1 GCA_937139435.1 uncultured bacterium | reverse complement strand
GTCAAACCTGTTGACCAATGCCACCTCACCGTTTGAGCGGTATTTAATAGTGGTAGCATCGTACCAGGAGCCGCTTTCGCCTGCCCGTCCGGTCACATAAACATTGCCTGAATCATCCACCACTATCGCCTGCGCGTAGTCACGTTCAATCAGGCTATCATTAGCGGTGCCATCGTAGCGCCGGGTCCATATCGTATCGCCGGTCGCAGAATATTTTATTGTCAGATAATCAAACCGGGTCGGCAGTCCGGTCCAGGAATAACCGGTAACATATATTTCGCCGTTCCTACTGCGGGCAATAGCGGTGGCAATATCGTTTCCGTTCATCGGACCATTGTATCTTGCTACCCAGTCCCGGCTTCCATCACTGCGATAGTGGATGGTTAAATAATCACCATTATTGGGGCTGGCAAAGGAATAACCGGTTACATAAACCCCACCGTTCTCGTCCGGCACCAGCGCCACCGGCTTATCCCGTCCACCTGTATCGTAAACCGCAAACCACGCCTCGGTGCCGTCGGCAAGATATTTTATCACCACGTAATCGGTATCCGCCGGTGGTTTCCTGACCCAGCCGGCAACAAAGATATTACCCATTGTATCACTGACCACTGCCACGCCACTCTCGCGCGTGGTATCGCCACTGCGCCACTTCCGTACCCAGATGGTTTCACCATCAACACTGGAAAACTTTACCGTGGCGATATCCCGCCAGGTACCGATGCCGGTAGCAAAACCGGTCAGGACGATATTACCATCCGGTGTCAAGGTCATCGCTCGCGCCTCATCCCAATCATCCGCGCCGCCATCATAACGGGCAGTCCACACCGCAATCTGTCCCAGTGCCACACCGGCAAAGATAAAAAATGTTATCAGGAATATCGGATGGCTATTTTTTCTTATCGGAAAACAGCGGAATTTCATCTAAACCTCCTTTTTAAAACACCAATTTTACCTCGGATGTCAACCCGCTAACGGAGCGAGACCTAATTAGTTAGTCCCACGCCCGCAGTATTCTAACCCGCCACCGCAGATAAGTCAAGAACTTTTAAAACCATAAGCCATATCTGACCCGGAACAGTACCACCGATGTGTTTACGAATTGCGGCTTAAAATCCGGTGCCAGGAAACGGTGCGGGTGTAAAGGTCAGAATTAAGACCAGCAGCGCCAACAGCGCCAGTATAATATCGGTCCGGTCCAGTCCGGTGATGTCATCAAGCGGTGGTGGATGTCTTAATCCCAGAACAGTGGTCAGAAACGCCCAGAAGGGCCAGCCCAGCCAGAAAAAGCCCATCAGGAGCAGAACCGCAATGATAAAATAGCTGAACACCCTGTAGCGCCGTCCGAGCAGAGCGTAGGCGATATGTCCGCCGTCAAGCTGTCCAACCGGCAGTAAATTAAGTGCGGTCACAAACATCCCCAGCCAGCCGGCAAAGGCAAGGGGATGAAGAACAACATCGCTACCTGCTGGTGGTGTGCCGTGAAAAATCCGGGAGATAAGTTCAAAAATTAATGGCGAACCGAGGCGCAAAAGTCCTGCCTCTGCCGGGACAAAACGCACCCGGGAGAGCGCCAGACCGATAATGGTAACCGGAATCGCCACCACAAATCCGGCAAGCGGTCCGGCAACACCCACTTTTATCAGGGCGCTGCGCGAGGGCACCGGCGAACGAATCTTAATAAACGCACCCATTGTCCCGGTCATCGGATGAGGCACAGGCAAAAAATAGGGCGGGGTGGCATCAACACCCAGATGCCGTGCGGTAAGGTAATGTGCCAGTTCATGGCTACCGAGGATAAGGATAATCCCGAGCGAGAACGGCAGACCGCTCAAAATGTTAACTGGATTGGTCAAAGGATTTTTACCCGCATGCAGCGCGCCCACAAAAAGGGTGGTAAAAATTGTTGCCACCAGTAAAAGGACATTTATCCAGATGCGCACCGGCTGGCGCGGTGGCGGATAGCCATAGGTAATGATATGATTATCACCCTCCCGGCTGAAATAGGCGATTGCGCCGTGTTCCTCAAACACCCGCTTTAACTCTTTCAGATTCTCCTCTACCGGGTCGTATATCCTGCCTACTATCCTCGGACCGGTTACTCCGGCAATTGCCATATACCGGGCAACCCGGGTCAAATCAACCGGTCCCTCGCTTACCGCTGATGACATAGCCATATCTTTGACTGAAAAACTTGCCTAACAGATTCGGGGCAACTGTTCACCCTCCAGCATCAACAGCCGACGCAGTGAACCCAGTCTGGTCTTCAACCACACCCCTTTTGGCTCCCTGACCACCTCGCCGATCACCCTTGCCTTTCTGCCCTCGGCAAACCTCTGCATCGTTTTCACAATCGTCTCTGCCCTTTCCGGCGCCACCACCATCACCACCTTGCCCTCATTCGCCATATAGAGCGGGTCCAGACCGAGCAGGTCTGCAACACCCTGCACCGCCCTTGACACTAGTAACCGCTCCTCAGCAATCAATAACCCTAATTCGCTAAACCGGCACCACTCGTTCAGGGTTGTTGCCAGTCCGCCCCGGGTCGGGTCACGTATTACCCGCACCCCACCGCACTCCAGAACCGCCTGAATCATCCGGTGCAGGGCAGCACAATCACTTTTCAACCCTGACTTCAGCCGGTAACCGCCACTATCAGCGCCCCGACTTATCGCAATCGCCGCCTCGTGCTCACCAATACCACCGTTAATCACAATCATATCGCCTGCCCGAATCAGTTCCGCACCCAGCTTTGTCCCCGGACGTCGCACACCGATACCGGTAGTATTAATATAAACCTCACCCCCAGCACCCTCAATCACCTTCGTATCACCGGTAACAATCTCCACCCCTGCCTTCTCCTTCATCCGGGCGATAGTGGCGCAGATTCGTTCCAGCACCGCCATCTCCAGCCCCGCACCCAGGATAAAACTCAACGAGAGATAACCGGGCACCGCACCTAAAACCGCCAGGTCGTTCACCGTGCCACACACCGCCAGTTTTCCAATATCACCACCCGGAAAGAACAAAGGCTTCACCACATAGGAATCGGTGGTAAAGCACAACTCGCCTCCACCCGGATTGAAATTCAATATCGCACCATCCTCTAACCGCTCCAGTAACGGGTTACCAAAATACTTAAGAAAAACCCGCTCAATCAAACGGTGCATCTTCATCCCACCCGCACCATGTCCGAGGACAATCTTTTTCTCCTTTCGCTCACCACGAAAACTCGGTGGGTACACCTCAGCGGGAACCCAAGCTGTCCTGCGCTGCAATCTTTTACCTCTCATATTTATAATATGCGGCGCAGGCGCCCTCAGAAGACACCATACACGGACCAACCGGTTGCGCCGGTGTGCAACTCCGACCAAAAAGCCGGCACTCCGGTGGCAGGATTAGCCCGAGCATCACCTCGCCACACCGACAGGCGCTCGGTTTGCCTTTCCCCTTCAAAACCGGCAGTCCGAACCTCCTGCTCGCATCAAAACTCTCATAACCCTTCTTGAATCTCAAACCTGATGCCCTGATCCTTCCGATGCCCCGCCACTCCGCATCAACCTTTTTGAACACCCGTGCCATCAACCGCTTTGCCATCGGATTGCCCTCTTGCCGCACACTCCGGCGATACTGAATCGCCACCGCTGGCACACCCCGCGCAATCTGCTCCAGAAGGATAAATATTCCGGCAAGGATATCTCCCGCCTCAAAACCGGTAATACAGCAGGGCAGACGATAACGCGTAACAAGGAACCGGTAAGGTCGGGCGCCGATAATTGTAGACACATGCCCGGGCAGAATGAATCCGTCAACATTTATCCGCCGGGAAGAGGCAATCACCGCCAGCGCCGGAGGAATCAACTTAAACATCGGCAGAACCGAAAAGTTCTTCACCCGGCGCGCCTTTGCCTCAACCACCGTTGCTGCCACTGCCGGTGCGGTGGTCTCAAACCCGACACCGAGAAAAACAAACTCCTGCCCTGGTGCTTGCTGTGCCATCTCCAGCCCATCGCGCGGCGAATACACCACCCGCACATCCGCACCCTCTGCCTGCGCCTCAGCCAACGAACCCGCCGCACCCGGCACCCGCATCATATCACCAAAGGTGACAACGGTAACCCCTTTGAAAAAGGCAAGCCGGATTGCCCGGTCAATCTCGCTCTGGGTTGTAACACATACCGGACAGCCCGGACCGGACCGAAGCCGCAACCGCGGATGCAGCGCGCTCCTGAGCCCGAAACTGCCAATCGCCATCGTATGAGTGCCACAAACCTCCATCAGGTTCACATCCGGGCGCTTCCGGCACACCTCCTCCACCTTTTCATTAACCAGTGCCAGTGCCTGCCTTAACTCTTGCGCACCTATTCGGGCCGAACTCCGCATCAACCAATTATAATTAACCGGAAAACAGGGTCAAAACAAACCCCAAAAAAAGTAATTCTGCCAGCAGAGGAGAGATTATCACTGTCCTTGCTAAACCAATTAGAGCCATAAAAATGACAATTTTAACGCTCCGTATTAGAGACAATGGCGATAATCATCAGAATATCAATCTATTAGCCGGTTAAAACACCCTGCCAAGGGGTAGGTGTCCGGGTCATTCCCGGGGTGATCCCGGGTTTATTTTACTATTTAACAGGGACAGTTCTTGACCATCTGATTGAAAAGGTTATATTAAAGAGAAAACCAGGAGGCAACTTGGATTTTAAATATCTGATTTTTAACGCTGCTGAAGGTATCGCCTGGGTCAGGTTTAATCGCCCACCGGTTAACGCCCTGAACACCGAACTGGTGCTGGAGATTGAAGCCCTGTTTGACCGACTGACAGAAGAGAGGGATTTGAGCGTTGTTGTCCTGACCGGTGAGGGCAAGGCGTTTATCGCTGGCGCTGATATTGCCGAGATGGCAAATTTCTCGCCGCTGCAGGCACGGGTGTTTGCCCAGAATGGGCATCGGGCACTAGCAAAGATCGC
>CAKZPX010000206.1 GCA_937139435.1 uncultured bacterium | reverse complement strand
GGGGTTTATGTGCTTAAAGGTGGTACAGGTGAGTTCTACCTTTATCGTCCTGAGGAGGGTCACTGGGAGGCACGGGCATCAGTACCAGCGGTAGGAGGTAAGCCCAAACGTGGGGCAACTATGTGCTGGAACGGTGCTAACCGGATTTATCTGCTTAAAGGTAGAAATAGTCGGGAGTTCTGGTGTTATGATATGGTGAAAGATTCCTGGTTCAGTGAGGAACCACTTCCCGCTTATACCGTGGGTGTAAGATACGGTTCCGGACTGGTGTTTTTGCCTGCACGGGATACCGGTAAAGTGTTCTGTTTAAAGGGTAGTCGGACAAACGATTTTCTGGTTTACTGGGTGAAATATAAGAAGTGGCACAGTCGTCGTCCAGTTCCATTAGGATATGAGGGTAAAATGGTCGGTAAAGGAAGTGCTCTAGTAACGGTTGGTGATCGTGTGTTCTGCCTTAAAGGTAAGACTAACGAATTTTATGAATACAATGTTTTCCAGGACACATGGGTTGAACGCGCCGCTTTGCCTATGGCTGGTAAGAACGGCTTACGGCGTTGTCGGGAGGGAGCGGCTTTAGCAGGTGATGGCAACAGATTTATTTACGCTTTTAAGGGCGGCGGAACCAGAGAGTTCTGGCGCTATGATGTTCTCTTGAACTCCTGGGAAGAAATTGAGGGAATACCATTGGGTCGTAGAATGTGTCGGGTGAAGGCGGGTGGTGGACTTGGTTACTATCAGGGCATGGTTTATGCGCTCAAGGGCGGAGGTTCCAGGGAGTTCTGGTGTTATAACCCCAACTTAGTAATATTATCCCGGTTAGGGATAAGGACAGATAGATTTTTACTAACGGGGGAACAAAAAATTAGTTATGGGACGGGTGTCGCATTTGCCGTGAAGGATTTTTCACCGAGGATGAGAATTTTTGATATTACTGGTCGGCAAAGGAGTTATGAGAGGTTAAAACCGGGTGTTTATTTCGTCATTGATCAAAACGCCACTTCCCGCGGTCAGAAGGTGAAAAGGTTTGTAGTTGTCGGCAACTTAAAGTGATGCATAAAGTTTTTTTGTGGTTTGCCCGGTTGCCACGTTAACTTCTTTAAGTGTAAATCGTTTTCCATAAATGGTGATGATGTTAAAAGATGGATATGAGCGTCCTTTTAGTCGCTGAGAGGTTGCTGTACCACCGGTGATAAACCATGTTTTTTCCAGATGCCATATCCAGGGCAGATGTTTGTGACCCGATAAAACCAGGTTTATCTTCAAATCGATACATAGTTTCAATATGTCGCCGGCATCGGTGGGGATGTGACGTTCCCTTCCGGTTCCTGGTATTGGTATAAGATGGTGGTGCATTGCGAGAATTTTCACAGGGGAAACTGCTGCTAACCGGCTGGTAATCAGCTGATAATTGGTGCGTCCAACGTGTCCGTCATCAATGTCGGGTTGACTTGAATCAACACCCAGTAATGTTAGATACCCGTTGGTATAAAATGGGTATCGGGTATGAAAGATTTCCTCAAAGATTGTGTAACCCTCATTACGGGAGTCGTGGTTTCCTGGCACGACTAATCTGTTTTTAACGGTGAAACGGTTAAGGTATGATGATACCTGTTCGTATTCATGTACATGTCCCTCGGTGGTTAAGTCGCCGGTAATAACTAGCAGGTCAGGTGCGATGCGGTTGACTACGTCTACGACTCGCTCGCCCCACTCCGGTATAAAGTAGGCCCCACCGAGATGGAGATCAGAGAGATGGACTATTATTGTGTGATTTTTTTTCATAATTTTCCCGGTAAGATGATGGTAAAAGTTGAACCAATGCCAGGTGTGCTTTTCACCTGAATTTTTCCCTTATGGAGTTCAATGATATGTTTTACAATTGCCAGACCTAAACCGGTGCCTCCTGTCTGGCGGGAGCGTGAGCGATTAACTACATAAAACCGTTCAAAGATTCGGTCGATGTGTTCTTTATCAATTCCAATACCTGTGTCGCGTACTGAAATGGCAACGGAATTGTCCATCTCCTCGGCGGTAATTGCGATCAGTCCGTTTTCGGTGTATTTTACAGCATTATCAAGCAGGTTGATTAAAGCTTGTTCTAAGAGCAAACGGTCTGCTTCGATCGGTTTTATCGTATCGGGGATGGCTGTCTCTATCGTAATACCCTTTTTTCTTGCCTGACGGACGAAGATGGGAAGGATATTGTTAACCAACGTCGCCAGTTCAATACTTTCCTTCTGAAGCGGAAATTTTTCCTCTTCAAGACGCGCCAGTTGCAGAAGATCCTGAATTAGATTCATCATCCGGTCGGTATGGCGTTTTATTATTTCCAGATAGCCCCGATTCTTGGGCTCAATGGTTTCTTCCAGAGTCTCCACATAGCCCTTTATAGCCGAAAGTGGGGTTCGAAGTTCATGGGAAACATTGAGCACAAAGTCTTGTTTCATTCGTTCTGCTCTAATAATTGAAGTGTAATCATTAAAAATAAGGATGCGATGGTTGGTTGTTTCCCCCGCGACTGCGGTAACAAAGAATGTTTGTTCATCAAATCGGGTTTCCGTAGTTAAAGGCGGTTTTCCCGGTCTTACTTCTTGAAGGATATTCATGAGTTCTGCTTTGCGCAGGACCTCCCAGTAGAACTTTCCTTCGAGCTGTTTTATACCGGTAATCTGAGTGATGGGCGGGTTGGACAAGACAATTCTGCCGGAGGCATCAATTATGATTATTCCATCCGGAAGGGCGGTTACAATGAGTTCCAGCCACTCCTTTTTCTGTTGCAATTCTCCTTCGGTTTTGCTGAATTTTGTCACTAAGTTTTTGAGAGCGATAATGGCAGAATTCGGCCATTCTGGCAGAGGTACTGACGGTGGCGAGGGGATAAAATTTTCGGAACCGAGCCGGACGATGTTTTCTTCCAGTTCACCCAGTATATGATATAGTTTTTTGAACTCTCTCAGGGTTAAAACGAGAGTAAGGGAGATTGACAACCCCGGTGCAATAACCAGGAGAGGGAGATATTGTTCGGCAGATGATGGTTTAAGCAAATGGGCTATAATTACAAATAGAAGGAGAACGAAACCGGCGGGTAGATTGACTAGGATGATTTTATAAAGTAAGCGTCGTTCCAGTTTGGTCATAGAAAGTGGTTATGTCTGGATTTTATAGCCCACCCCGCGGACATTGACAATCAGACTACCAGCTTTACCCAGTTTTAACCGAAGGTTGCGGATGTGCACGTCAATTGTGCGGTCAAGAACCGCTTTTTCCTCACCCCAGAGTTCATTTAAAATCTGGTTGCGGGTAAACACCCAGCCGGGTCGTTGAGCTAATATTAGTAAAATCCGGAATTCAGTTGTACTGACATTAATCTTTTTACCAGCAACAGTAACCTCGTGACGTTTTGGGTCAATGGTAATAACCCCTCCGATAGTAACTATTTCCGCCTCTGCTTGGCGTTCCTGGCGGCGGAGGACGGTTCTTACTCGCGCAACCAGTTCGCGCGGGGAAAATGGTTTGGTTATATAGTCATCAGCGCCGATTTCCAGCCCGAGGACGCGGTCTGTTTCTTCGGTGCGGGCGGTAAGCATTATTATAGGAATTGCTGACCAGCGTGGATTCTGTCTTAAAAGGCGACAGACATCAATGCCATCAACATCCGGCAACATCAGATCAAGGATTATAAGGCTGGGAGTTTTGTGTTCCAGAAGGCGATAAAGCTGGTTGGCATCGGGTAGGGTGGCCACTGCAAACCCTGCCTTTTGCAGATGCATTGCCACGAGTTCCAGAATATCTGGTTCATCGTCAACAACCGCAATCAGCGGTAAAGACACTGGTGTTATATAGTAATTTCTCGTTTAGGATTCCAATCCTTGAAGTCCGGCATCGCACCGACCGTGTTTTATGACTTCTCCCTTGACAGCATAGATAACATCTTCAGATATATTAGTGGCGAGGTCGGCGATGCGTTCCAAGTTTAAGGAGATAAGCATCAGTTTCAGAGCACGGTCAATAGTGGTGGCATCGCTGGTCATGTAGGTAATAAGTTCACGGTTAATCTGGTCTTTAAGTGAATCAACCACTGAGTCCCGGACGCAGACATTGCGGGCGAGTTCGGGGTTATTGTTGGTAAAAGCATCAAGACAATCACGAAGCATTCCTATTGCTTCGTTTGCCATTCGGGGCAAATCGATCAGCGGTTTTACCGGGGGACGGGGGATAAGGAAAAGGGCTGCCTCGGCGATGTTGACCGCATGGTCACCGATCCGTTCCAGATCGTTATTGATCTTTATCACCATTGTGATGATACGCAGATTTGATGCCTCAGGTTGATAAAGGGCGATGAGGTTGATTGCCATGTCCTCAATTTCAATCTCTAAATGATTGACTACCTTTTCGGCCTGGTTGACTACCCGTTCCGCCAGCTGGGCATCACGCTTGACCAGCGCGCGGATGCTTTCTTCTACCATTTTTTCTACTTCTGCCGCCATGACCAAAATTTTTTCTTTCAGGGCAGCAATTTTTTCTTCCAGGACGGTCATTTTTTGCTCCTGATTTGTTTTATTATTATAGCCAATTTTTCTTTTACGACAAGTTTCGCCATCATCCAAATTTACCGCTGAGAAAGTCTTCGGTTCTTCGGTCTTTCGGGGTGGTGAAGAGCAGTTCAGTGCGGTCAAACTCTATCAGTTCGCCAAGCATCAAGAAGGCACAGTAGTCAGAAAGACGGGCAGCTTGCTGGAGGTTGTGAGTGACGATAACAATGGTATAGGATTTTTTTAATTCCCGCAGGAGTTCCTCTAATCGTGCGGTGGAATGCGGATCAAGGGCAGAGGCGGGTTCATCCAGGAGAATTATCTCCGGCTCCACCGCCATACAGCGGGCGATGCAGAGGCGCTGTTGCTGCCCTCCCGACAGGGAAAAGGCGTTGTCAGAGAGGCGCATTTTTACCTCTTCCCAGAGGTTGGCAGCACGGAGCGCTTTCTCTACCCGGGATTTGATTTCGAGACCCTGTGCTAGTTTATGAATTCTGATGCCGAAGGCGATATTCTCAAAGATTGATTTTGGAAATGGGTTTGGTTTCTGAAAAACCATACCCACCCGTTTGCGGAGCTCAATCACATCGGTGTGTTCACTTAATATATCTACTCCATCTATCAGGATGCTTCCGGTAATGCGGGTATCGGCAATAAGGTCGTTCATCCGGTTGATGCTGCGCAGGAGTGTGGATTTACCACAACCTGACGGTCCCATAATCGCGGTTATTGCCAGGGGCGGAATATTGAAGGAGATATTTTTTAAAATGTGGTTACCGGAAAACCACAGGTTGAGGTTTCTGATTTCAATAGCACCCTTTGCGTTAATTTAGACCTCCCATTTGTTGGTTGCCGCAATCCGCATGCGGATGATAAAGGCTATAGCATCAAACAGCAGAACAAGAAAGAGCAGAACCAGGGCGGTGCCAAAAGCGATCGGCCGGACTTTAAGCAGCTGATCATGTTGAGTTGCGAGGGCGAAGAGGTGGTAAGGTAAAGCCATGAATTTTTGCAGTGGGGTTCGGGGGAGTTCGCGAGTGAAGTAGGTTACGCCGGTAAAGAGAATCGGTGCTGTTTCTCCCATAGTCCGGGCGACGGCGAGGAGGATGCCGGTCAGGATTCCAGGAAAGGCATAGGGAAGGACATTGCGGTAGATTGATTCCCATTTTGTTGCACCCAGTGCCAGAGCTCCCTCCCGGAAAGAACCGGGGATGGCGGTTATTGCCTCCTCAGCAGTGGCGATAATCCAGGGCAGGTTCATTAACCCAAGCGTCAGTCCTGAGGCAAGAACCGAGAGACCAATATCCATGGTCCGGACAAACAAGGCGACCCCGAACAGACCGTAGACGATTGACGGTATGCCAGCGAGACTGCGAACCGAACTGCGGATGATTCGGGTAAAGATGTTGTTAGGGGCGTATTCGGCAAGATAGATTGCCGAAAAAATCCCGATTGGTATGGAAAAGAGGAGCGAGATGAAAGTGATATACACGGTTCCGATGATACAGGGCAGGATGCCGCCCGCAGTCATACCACTGGCCGGGGGGCGGGTAAGAAATTCCCAGGAGATGACGTTGATGCCGTTTTTCAGCAGATAAAAGCACATATAACCGATGAAGAGAATGAATAGTAACAAAGGAATTGCTAATACGATAAACCAGATGTTGCTGATAAAGCGGGTGCGGCGATAGTTACTTTTTTTCATACCGGTTCAGAGGGTAAAGCTTCTTTTTTCGCGCCGGAAAAGTGATTCGGCAATGAGGTTGGTAGCCAGAGCGATAATAAATAGTATGAACCCGAGTGCGAAAAGGGAGAAGAAATGAGGTGTATTAAAGGCGGTTTCTCCCAGTTCAATGGCAATGGTAGATGTGATAGTGCGCACCGGGTCAAAAAGAGAACGCGGTATTACCGGAGCATTGCCGGCAACCATCAGAACCGCCATCGTTTCGCCAACCGCCCGACCGAATCCGAGCATAACAGCAGCCAGTATGCCGGAACGGGCAGCAGGTAGAATGATCCGGGTTGCGGTAATCCAGGGCGAGGCACCAAGGGCATACGCTGCTTCACGATAGGAGTTGGGGACCACAAGAAGGGCGTCGTCGGACACAGTAATAATAGTAGGCAGGGACATAAGGGCGAGGGTAACACCGGCGGTCAGGAGGTTAAGACCTGATGGGACATTAAATAACCGGGCAAGAAACGGTCCCAGAACAAGTAAACCAAAGAAACCGATTATAACCGAAGGGAAACCCGCAAACAGTTCTATAATTACTTTGGCGGTAATGCGCTGCCACCCCTTAAGTCGCTCGGCAATAAAGACGGCACTGGCAACACCAAGAGGTACAGCAATCACCAGGGCGATTAACGTTGTTATAAAGCTGCCCAGGAGAAGAGGGATGATACCGTAAGAGGGTTGACCGTAAGCATCAGGATTCCAGACTGTGCCAGTGAGAAACTCACTTACTTTTACCGGGCGGCTTGATGGGTCGGTAAAAGCGAGTGGCGAGGGGAAAAATGCTCTTACCCCGTAGGAGAGTAAAAACACAAGGATACCGACCAGGACGGTCGCAGCCAGAATGGCGTTAGCCAGGAAAACCTTCCTGATGTCGCGGTCAACCCCTTTACGGATGTTCATTTACTTGCCTACGGTAAGGATCTGGTTGTTGCGCTGGATGTAGTTTTGGGTTACCGGGATGAAGCCTTCCTCTTCCACAATTTTTTGTCCCTCCGGGCTCAGTTCAAATTCAATAAATGCGCGTACCAGACCTTTTGGTACGCCGTTGGTGTACTGATAAAGAGGGCGGGTAAGGGGATAGGCACCGCTTCTGACGCTTGCTTCATCAGCAGGAGAAAAATAAGGGCCGGCGGTTGTCCTGGCGACACTCAGAGGTTTTATTCCACTAATACCTTTGATATAGCCAAGTCCGACATAACCTATACCACCTTCGTCCGCATTTACTCCCTCAACTATCTGGGCGTTGCCATTCATCTGACGCATGCTGGTGGCGTATTCACCTTTAACTACTTCATCCCGGAAGAAGACGAAAGTCCCGGAATTGGGTTGCCGACCATAGAGGACGATTTTTTTATTCGGACCGCCAAGCTGGCTCCAGTTGGTAATCTCACCGCGATAGATCGCTCCGATCTGGTCGATGGTCAGACGGCTTACAGGATTTTTGCTGTTGACGATGACTGAAAGTCCATCCAGGGCGATGACGATCTCTACCGGGTTAACGCCGTTGGCACGGGCCGAGGAGATTTCTTTTGACTTAATGCTTCGGGAGGCATTGGCGATGTCAATCTCCCGGTTGATCAGGGCATTGATGCCGACACCAGAACCACCACCGGTTATTGAGACGGTAACATCGGGTTGTACCGCAGAGAAGGCTTCGGCAAGCCGCTGGGTGAGGTTCAGGATTGTATCTGAACCTTTAACGATAACCTCCAGCCCGAGCACACTACCGCTCAGGGCGAGGGCGGTTATGATGATTGAAGCTATTTTTCTCATTTCTTTTCCTCCTTTTGGTTTTATTTACTGCTGCGGTTTAGGTAAAACCGCATCCCACTCAAACCGCACCTGAGCAAGGAAAACATCGGTAGGTTTGAGTGCATTGTTTCGGGGCTGGGTTCTTGTCCATGCAAACTGGTATGCCAATCCGGGTTTGCCCTTTTCCCGGCGTACCAGATGGTAATTGAAGCCAGCACCGTAGCGGATAAAACTTCTATCCTTATTCAGTTCCATCACGTTGTTATTTTCTTCCTGGCGGTTCCAGATTGCGAACCGACCGAATAGTTGCACCTTACGTTTGGCAAGTGTTATTACTGGAACAAGATCAATTCCGCCAAAGGCGTATTTCTTTGTCTTTTCTACAAGAGTGGAGTCGGTTGGGTTACCGGCGGTGTCAAGGTTGATTTTGTAATAGCTGAACCAGCGCTGGTAGTTGTAGATGATATATTCTCCGGTGAGCGAGACGGGACCGAAGGCGACCCGCAACATCGGTGCCAGAGCAAAGCGGTTTTTGTTTGTGGTGTCGGCGTTCATGTAGAAGATGTTATTACCGGAACCGGAACGTCCCTTTTTGTCGTTTTTGTAAGGGCTGGCATCACTGGCGTTAGTGAATACCGAGGCGCCCAGGGTGATGCCGGTGAATGGGGTCAGGCGCAAGTTTGCCAGCAGTTCTGGTGAGAGATTGATGTATTTGCCAGCGTATTTGTAACCTTCGCCGTTGTAGACACCGAGATGGAGTTCACCCAGTCCTCCGGGCAGAAAGCCATTAACCGTGAGACCGTAATCAGCTGAGGCGCAGACGCCCTGGTCATCGCCAAGCGCCTTTTCCGGATGGGTGTAGTCCCAGGAGTAGATAAGACCGAAGTAATGTTTTTGCAAGCCGGCGCTGAAGTTGAAGTCTTTCAGGGGGAGAGCGATGTCGGCATAGGCCTCTTTGAGCCGGACCGTGGCACCATCCGGATATTTGTCCGATGAGAAGAGGTCAACGGTCATTTTAGTATATAATTGCGATGTCCATCGATGGGCGAGCCTGATGTAACCACGTTCCAGGGAAAAGCTATTTACTGATGGGTTGGTGATTTTGAATTCGGTTGACCGGTTGGTATAGCGGAACCAGCCGTTGTGCTCAAAATTGGTTTCGCCCGGTTCCTGGGCGAAGATAATAGTGGCGATTAACGCCACAACGGTGAGGACGATCTGTTTTTTTAGCATTGTTCTCCTTTCAGTATGGTTTGTTTTTTTTAACACGAGTCTCCTTTCACGGTAATAATTATCAAAAAGCGGGGTTAAGGGTGAATAATTTTTCGGTTAAGTTTCTGTTAAGTTTTAAACTGCAAGCATTCCGGAGGGTGCTAGTGGTTTAAGTTGTTATTTTTTAAGGTATTAACCAGATTTCCCGAGATGTAATTTTCGGTATCGGGTTTCTGTTGTCTGGTGAATATCTGGCTGGTGGTACCGAATTCGACCAGCTTACCGAGGAGCATGAAGCCGGTGAAGTCCGATTTTTGCTTCATTCCTCCTCCTCGCCCGGATCAATCCCTCATCGGCGAGCGCTCTCTGTCCGGCAGGGCTGAAGACAAACTGGATAAAGTTTCGGGTAAGTTCGCCGGGCTCGCCACAGGTCAGAAAGAGAAACTCGCGCACCAGCGGGTAGGTGCCGTTTCTGATTGCCGATTCAGAAGGCGCGATAGTATCAATTGCCAGCGGTTTTACCCGTTCGTCCACCAGTCCATAGGAGATATAGCCGATTGCCGCCGGGTTCCCGGCAACAATCTCCCGCACTGCACCGTTGGAATCCTGAACCAGGGCGTCCGGGGCAAAGTGCTCATTGTCCATCACCTTTTCTTCAAAACTGGCACGGGTGCCTGGCCCTTCTTCCCGGGTGATTACAGTGATTCTGCGGTTTTTTCCTCCCAGATCCTGCCAGTTGCGAATCCTGCCGGTGAATATCTCCCGCACCTGAGTCCTGGTAAGGTTTGCTACCGGATTGTCTTTGTGCACGATTAGAACGATGCCATCAAGCGCGATGCGGTAAGTCTGGATGTTTTTTTTCTCCTCCGGGGTGAGATGCCGGGAAGACATACCCATGTGGCAGATGTGGTTCTGAACCGCACGGATACCGGCACTTGAACCTCCGCCCTGGACATTGATTTCTATTCCCGGGTGGTGATGCATATAAAGTTCGGCAAGGAGTTCAGCAAATGGTTGTACCGAAGTTGAGCCAGCAAGCGTAAACGATGTTTCCGGCAGGAGAGGACAATGGTAACCACCAGGAGGAGAACAGGAATGGTTGTCCTTTTATTTAGCGTGGGCACAGGGTAGTTAAAGATAACGATTAGCGGTTAAAGGTCAAGTTTGAATTAAATTAAGGTAGAAAAAGTGGAAATGTATAAGGGTTAAAATTCAGGTTTTCTCTGTAGTACCGGGTCGGGATCGGTTCAGTAAGCAACCCCGGGGATGATTCCCGGGGTAAGGTGGGGTATACCCCATTAACTGATGATAATTACCGGTTTGGTTTTTATTTCTTTATAATTTATTAAGTTATAAATCGGTATTAATTTATTTCTAAAAATTGGTGTTAATTTTATATTTTTTTTGGCTCTTAATGTATGGTAGCTAATGGAAGTTGGTTGACTTGGGAAATTCGGAATTTATAATCTCTTCCAAATGGGAGAAATAATGAAGAAAGTCTTTTTGTTGCTTCTGGTATTTGGTGCGGGTCTGGTTTTAACCGCCCAGGAACTGGAAAAGGTTATCTATCTGCCTGACTCCCTTGGCGGTCTGATTACTGCGGACCGGATGGCGGTTGTGCCAGCAACCGGTGAGGTTTATGTTGGGGGGAGCCATGGTAATTGTGTGATTGTTTTTGATGGCTTAACCGGCGAGAAAAGGGCGCGAATACCAATGTCCGGTGGCGTGGCACGGATGTGCTATGTGCCTCAGGAGACAACGGTTTACTGTGCCAGTTTTCTGCTGGATAGTTTATATGTAATTGATGCTCGCAGCCGGACAGTGGTCCACCGGCTGGGCACGGGCCTACCGATGGGTCATCTGAGCTATAATTGCGTCCGTAATAAAATTTACCTTTCTGATTCAGGAAGTGCTCGGTTAGTGGTAGTTGACTGTGGTCAGAACCGGGTCATTGCGGATGTACCTTTGGGTGGTAGTGGTGGGGCGACGGTCTTCAGCCGATGTTTTGATAAAATTTATAGTTTTGTCCGCAAAAATGATGGTAATCAGATTTTGATTATTGAGTGCAGTGATGATCAAATTGTTGATTCAATCTTGCTGGGTGATATCGAGATGGAGCAGATGCTTTACAATCCGGTGGTGAAAAAAATTTACGCTACTGGCGAAACCGGTGATGTTACTATTATTGACTGCTGGACAAACAGGGTATTGCGGCACTGGGTGAGTCAGGACCGTCCATGGGTGCTGTGTTTGAATCTGGAACGGAATAAGGTCTATCTGGCTGAATCAGGTGGTGATGCGCTGGTTAAGGTAATTTCCGGGGTGGACGACTCGGTAATCAAAGTTATATATGGCGAGGACGAGGGGGCGCATTCTCTTGCCTATGATCCGAACCGGGATAGAGTTTATGCCCTGGACCTTTCCGCGCCGCTCTGGGCTATTGACTGTGCGACAGATAGCGTGGCTGGCGTGTTGCGTTACGAATACGGCGAGTCGCTCTATTTCAGCCCAGAGCTGGACCGGATTTATACCGCTCAGAGTGATGTTTCCGAGTGGGTTAACGATGTGGCGATAGTTAACCCGGATAGTTTGACAATTACCGCCCGGGTGCCGCTGTACTTTTATCAGAGCGATTTGAAGTATGCGAGTGGCGTGGATAAGTTATACTGTTGCGGGCGAGTTGCTGTTTCCGGTGAAAACAGGTTGATTGTAATTGATGGTATTGACAATAAAATTACCGCCACGCTTACTCTGCCAGAAGCATGGCGGGTGTGTTATTCACCGGTGAACAGAAAGGTTTTTGTCAGCGGTGATACACTGATGATGGTGGTTAACTGTGTGAACGATAGTGTGGAAAGGGTGATTTCGCTTCCTGATCCTGCGTTTGATGTGTTTTATAATCCGGTGGTGAATAAAATCTACCATTACAGTTCGGCTGCTAATAACGTTCTGGTTTTTGATTGTGCCCGGGAGTCGGTTGTTGCCTGGATTCCAGTTTACGCAACCGGATTTGAAGGTTTCAGTTTTAATCCCAGACAGAGGAGAACATATCTCTCCACCCGGGATACCTTCTGGTTGATTGATAGCGATGCGGACACGGTGGTGAAGAAAATCCCGGGTGATTTTGGCACTAACTGGTGTTATATTAACGGCCGGGACTGGGTGGTTGTCGGGCAGGGATTTACAATCCGGGCGATTGGCGGGACAAGTGATACTGTGGATACGGTGGTCAATTTAACCCATACCGTTGATGGAATGGCGTATAATCCCCGCACCGATAAACTGTATATCACTTCTGAAGCGGGCGGGATGATTTTCATCTATGAGGGCAGAAGGTTGGGACGGTTAGGTTTTTTCCCGGTACCAGCCCGACCGAGCAGGTTACAGATGGATACTCTGAACGGACTGCTTTACTGTAAGCACCGGGATGGGGTAACGCTTATTGACGGACGGACTGATAGTATTATCATCACGGTTCCGGCACCATCTCAGAAATGGTCACCGGTTTTAAATCCCAATTATCCCCGTTTTTATGTTTCCGATAGCGCAAAGACTGGCATTGCGGTATGGCGGAGACCGGCAATTGGTGTCGAGGAGAAGACACCAGATAGGATTGTTAGCCGGTCCATTCCTACAGTGGTGCGGGGATTGCTGGTTTTGCCGGAGATAAAAAGTAACGGGTCAGGGCGGGCAGTTGCCCTGTTTGACATTACCGGTAGAAAGATATTTGACCTGATGCCCGGGTTAAATGATGTGCGGATGGTTCCCGCCGGGGTATATTTTATCTATCAGCAAGATCAGGGTGCAGGGAACAGGAACTTGGGCAGGGTAATAATCCAGCATTAATGGGGGTGACGGCATGATAGCAGTGAATATGCCAGGAAAGATGACTGGTGGTGAGTTTACTTCTCTCGGTACCGGACTGGAAAGGGTGGGATTTAGCACCCGAATTATAATTATATTATTGTGTTTTTCTCTTGCCTGCGCCGGTGCCGGAGCACGCTGGTCAGGACTGCGGGCGCGCTATCTGGGATTGAAGTCACTCACCGGTAGTTTTGTCCAGACGGTTGAGCCGTCAGATGGGAGCGACCCGATGGTTTTTAAGGGCAGGTTTTATTTCGCCCTGCCCAATCGCTTTCGTCTGGAGGTGCGTGAGCCGGTCCAGCAGGTGATCGTTGGCTCGGATTCGCTGGTCGTGTTCTATCTGCCCGAGGAGAAGCGGGCAGTTTTCCAGCAGCGCAGTCAGCCGGTGCCGATGCTTGCTTTTGTTCAGCCACTTCTGGACACAACCAGTGTTGTTACCGAAGAGCAGACCGATGACGGCAGGGTGGTTCTGGTTTTTGCTGATAGTGAGTGGACGATGTTCCGGGAACTTAGGATTGAGCCTGACCGTACCGGGACCAGAGTAGACGCCTTTTCCTTCGTTGATGAATGGGGAAACAGATGCCGTTTTGTTCTCGCCGAGCAACGCTGGAACGTTTCAATACCGGCAAAGATGTTTAAGTTTGTCCCACCTGCCGGGACAGTAGTGGAGTACCAGTAATGCCTCGTCTCGAAGACCAGGACACCTGTTTTGCCTGCGGTCGGGAAAATCCGGATGGTTTGCAACTGCCGATAGTCGCTGATGAGAATGGAGCACGGTTTACCTGGGTGGTTCCTGAGAAATATCAGGGCTGGGTCGGGATTGTTCACGGCGGGATTGTTGCCACCATGCTGGACGAGTTGATGTCCTGGGCGGTAAAACCCAGAGGCTATTCTACCCTCACGGCAGAGATGAGTGTCCGGTTTCGCAAACCGGTGCCGGTGGGCAAAGGGATATCCGGTGCCGGCTGGATAACCGGTGAGGAGGGCAGACTGGTTTATGCCCGGAGCCGGCTGGTTGACAGTGCTGGTGTGGTTCTGGTAGAGGCAACGGCTAAACTCTGGAAGGTGTAACTCTTGCCGCGGCAGAAAAAGAGGGCTGCGGTTGTTGCCCTGGGATGTCCCAAAAATCGGGTGGATTCCGAGTATCTGCTGGGGGCTTTAGCCCGGGCAGGCTATGAGTTTACCAATCCAGCAGATACCAAGAGGAGACCGAATTTAATTATTCTGACCACCTGTGCCTTTCTTAAGAGTGCGGTGGCAGAGTCGGAGCGGGTAATCCGAAAACTGGTGCGAATCAAGAGGAATAATCCAGAAACCGAACTGATTGTTGCCGGTTGTCTGGTTCAGCGTTATGGCGAAAAACTCAAAGAATTATTTCCTGAGGTTGATCGGTGGCTGGGGTTAAATGAGATGACCAAAATCCACCGGGTGGTGGGTGGACTTTCCGGTGCTCCTGCCCGGCTGATATCAACACCGGCGCATTATGCCTACTTAAAGATCGCTGACGGCTGCGATAACCGCTGCAGTTATTGTTTGATTCCTGCTATTCGGGGGTGGTTTCGGTCCCGTCCGATAGAGGAGGTAGTTGCTGAAGCAGAGGCGTTGGGGCATCTCGGGGTGAAGGAGTTGATTCTCATTGCCCAGGACACCACCCTTTATGGGAAGGACATTTACCATTCTCCGGCACTCGCCCGGCTCATTGACCGGTTAAGCGCTATTAAAGGGCTGGTCTGGATTCGTCTGCTCTACACACATCCTGCCCATCTTACTGAAGATGTCCTGGAGCAACTGGGGACCAACACCAGACTCTGCCGGTATATTGACCTGCCGATTCAGCATATTGCTGACCGGATACTGGAGCGGATGAACCGGCATTACCGGCGCCGGGATGTGGAACGGTTAATTGAACGATTGCGGATGATTCCGGAAATGCGTATCCGGACAACGGTGATTACCGGATTTCCGGGAGAGACCGAGACTGAGTTTATCCAGTTGCGGGATTTTATCCGGAGCGTCCAGTTTGACCGGCTCTCCGGTTACGCCTTTTCACCGGAGCCCGGAACAATGGCGTATCAGATGCCGGGACAGGTTCCGAAAGATCTTGCCCGGAAGCGTCTGGGTGAGATTATGCGGCTTCAGGCACAGGTGTCCAGACAGAGGTTACGCCGGCTGGTCGGCAGTGAAATCAGGGTGCTGGTTGATATGCCTGGTGCGGGCAGGAGCGAGTGGGAGGCGCCAGAGATTGATGGTGTTGTCAGGATCAAGGATGCCGGGATAGCCCCGGGCGAGTTTATCAATGTCCGGGTCACCGCAGCACGAACCCACGACCTGATCGCCAGAAAAATCTGAGTTTGGTTACCGGACTTATATTACTCTGAACAGCAGAATTGAAAATCAGGTTTCTGGATGGTAAAGTGCCGTATCCCGATGGTGAAATTAATGGGTTAGCTGCGGTGTTGACAATGCAGGTGCAATACTTAAAATCATCTTATGAAAGACAAGAAGGGAATTGCGGTACTGGCTTCTGGTCGGGGGACAAATTTTGAGGCACTGGCAAGGGCATGTGAACGTCCGGATTTTCCTGCTGAAATAAAAATACTGATTTGTAATGTTCCGGATGCGATGGTGATCAATCGGGCAAATAGCTTCCGGATACCAGTGGTAACAATCGACCACCGGAAGTTTCCTGATCGCGAGGCTTTTGAAGAGGAGATAATCAGGGTGCTGGAAACATACAACGTTTCGTTACTGTGTCTTGCCGGTTTTAACCGGATTCTCTCCCGACGGTTGCTCACGCAATATCCCTATCGGATAATAAACATCCATCCATCCTTGTTGCCAGCGTTCGCCCGATTGCAGGGGTTAGATGTTCATAAGGCGGTGATTGAGTACGGGGTGAAGATTACCGGCTGCACCGTGCACTTTGTTAACGAGGAGGTTGACGCTGGACCGATTATCATCCAGCGGGCGATTCCGGTGCGGGATGTTGATACGCCAGAGTCACTGTCCCTGCGGGTGCTGGTTGAGGAACATCAGGCTTATCCAGAAGCGGTGAGGCTATTTTGCGAGGACAGACTGGAGATAGTGGGCAGAAGGGTGCTGGTGCGGTGTCAATAACTACCCGGCTGGGTGTCGGGTTAGTTGGCTGCGGGGTGCAGGCGCAGCTGTTTTTGATACCAGCGCTGAAATCAAATCCCAATATAGAACTCGTTGCCCTGTGTGACCGGGATGTGCGGAAGTTACGCCAGCTCTGCGCACTTCACGGGGTAAGCCGTTATTACACTGATTTTGACCGTTTACGAGCAGATGATACTATCCAGGGGATAGTTATTGCGACACCGAATTACCTCCATGCGCCGATGGCAATTGCTGCGATGGAATCAGGAAAGGATGTTCTGTGTGAAATGCCGCTGGCGCTGAACTTTGAGGAGGCACGCCAGATGATGGAGAGGGCACTGGCAATCAGACGGCGATTGATGCCCTGTATGGTTACCCGTTTGCGCACCGATGTCCAGACCATCAGGCGGTTTGTTGAGGGTAATGAACTGGGGCGGGTCTATTACTGTAAGACCGGATGGTTACGGGGCAAAGAGGCATGGTCACCTGCCGGCTGGTGGTATGAGCCGCAGCGGGCAGGTGGTGGAGCATTTCTCACTCTTGGTTCAGCGCTCCTGGATTCAGCGCTCTGGGTGCTGGCACCGGCAAAGCCGGTTTCGGTTATCGGGGTGGCAGCAAAACGCAGTGCCAATCTACCGGTAGAGGATACCGCATTCGCGATGATTCGTTTTGACTCCGGCGCGGTATTGACAGTTGAGGTGGGCTGGAGTCTGCTGGTGGAGAAGGATTTTGTCTACTTTAACCTGTTTGGTACATCGGGTGCGGCGCTGCTGAACCCGATAACCATTCATAAAGAGATGCACGGGCGGCTGGTGAATATCACTCCCCAGATACCGGACCGGGGTCTTTTGCGTGCTGCTTATCAGCGGTTAATTGAGGTCTGGGTTGACTCGCTTCTGCGCGACATTTCCCCTTCAGAGACGATGGCGGATGCGCTGCTTATCGCCCGGATTACCGATGCCTTTTATCAGTCCAATGCCCAGCGCCGTGAGGTAGAGTTAAATATATAACAGTCGGGGGAGGCATCAGAAGGTTCATAGCACTATTTCTTGCGGGTGGATGTCTTGCCCTTGCCTTTGCTCCTTTTCCTTTACGCTTTGTTGCCTTCTTCTGTTTGATTCCACTGTTACGGATAATTGAGCAGGGCAAGAAGGTATTTTTCTGGGGTTGGGTCTTTGGCACAATTGCGGTCGCCTTTCACCTCTGGTGGCTCTGGTTTTTAGTTGTGCCGGTAGCACCGATTACCCGGTTTCTGTTGAACATCGGTGTTGTCCTGCTTTTTGGCTATCTCGGGCTTTATACCGGTGTATTCAGTTTGCTGGTGCGTCGGTTCGGGTTGTGGTCGGCACCGCTCTTCTGGCCGCTTTTAGAGTTTGTTCGTGCCCGGGGGCAGATCGCCTTTCCCTGGAATCTTCTCGGTTATACGATGACCCCTTACACGCCATTGATTCAGCCGGCAGCACTGGGTGGGGTATATTTTGTTTCTGCCTGGCTGGTGCTGATAAATCTATTAATCTACTGGATAATATTCCATCCCCACCGGTTGA
>CAKZPX010000205.1 GCA_937139435.1 uncultured bacterium | reverse complement strand
CAACAAGGGATGTGCTGATTGCCCTGGGCACAGTGGCGGCACTAATTTCAGGATTAGCGGTATTTGCCGGGCTGGAGGTAGAAAACCTTGGTCGGGTTGCGGGAATGCTCATGGCAATCTATCTCACTGGCAGGTACCTTGAGGCACGGGCAAAGGGCAGGGCAGCGGACGCAATTCGTTCTCTAATTACACTGGGCGCCCGCACCGCAAGGGTAATTATTGATGACAGAGAAACGGAACTACCGGTGGCACGCCTTAAATCCGGTGACATAGTTGTTGTCAAACCGGGTGAAAAATTCCCCGCCGATGGTATAATAGTTGAAGGGAGCACCACCGTGGATGAGTCAATGGCAACCGGTGAGGCGATGCCGGTGGAACGTGGGGTCAATGATGAAGTTATCGGTGCCACCATCAATCAAAACGGTCTGGTCAGGGTTAAGATCACCCGGGTTGGTAAAGATACTTTCCTCAGTCAGGTCATCCGGCTTGTTGCTGAGGCGCAGAGCAAAAAGATCCCTATCCAGGCGCTTGCTGACCGCATCACCGCCTGGTTTGTGCCGGTAGTTTTTATCCTTGCCCTGCTCACCGCCCTGGTCTGGTATATCTTTGCTCCGGGGTTGAAACCACTATTAATCCAGGCTCATAATATCCTCCCCTGGGTGAATCCAGAACTCCCCCGACTCTCCCTCGCCCTGTTTGCCGGTATTGCAGTGCTGGTCATCGCCTGTCCCTGTGCCCTGGGTCTAGCAACCCCAACCGCCATAATGGTGGCAACCGGTATCGCGGCAGCAAAAGGAATTATCTTTCGCTCGGGTGAGGCACTCCAGACTCTGCGGCAGGTGCGGGCGATTGTATTTGACAAAACCGGCACAATCAGCAGGGGAAAACCAGCGGTCACCGATATCGTCCCGTTTTCCGGCACTAAGAAGGAACAACTGCTTGCGCTTGCCGCTGGAATTGAAGCGGGTTCTGAACACCCGATTGCCCGGGCGATTGTGGAAGCGGCAAAAGAGGCTAATATCCAGCCCGCCACTGTCCAGAACATCACCGCCATTCCTGGGAAGGGTGTAACCGGCAGGTTCAATGGCAAAAACATCTACGTTGGTAACAGTGCCCTCCTGCAGGATGCTGGTATTGTCCTCTCTTCCATTATCACACCGGCAATCACTGAATTAGAGAAAAAGGCAAGAACCATACTTTATATTGCACTTGAGAAACAACACCTGGGCATCATCGGGATAGCCGACACCCCAAAACCAGAATCTGTCCGGGTGATTGCGAAACTAAAATCACTGGGCATCACTCCGGTTATGCTGACCGGTGATAACCAGACCACCGCCGAGGCGGTTGCCCGGGAAGTAGGCATTGAACGGGTGATCGCCCGGGTGCTACCCGATGAGAAGCAATCAGCAATTAACCAGTTAAGCCGGGAGTTTGGT
>CAKZPX010000204.1 GCA_937139435.1 uncultured bacterium | reverse complement strand
GATCGGAAGAGCGTCGTGTAGGGAAAGAGTGTAGATCTCGGTGGTCGCCGTATCATTAAAAAAAAAAAAATTAACGAGAAGGGGCTGGTGACCGGTGCGGCCGAGGTGTTTTTTACACCAAGGAGACTAGCGCTGCGGATAAGGGATGTACCCGAGGAGAAACCGGCAGGCGTAATAGAGATTCAGGGTCCACCAAAGCGGGTCGGTTTTGATTCTGAGGGGAGACCGACCCCGACCGCAATTGGTTTTGCCCGGGCACAGGGCAAAGATATCGGCGATGTCTATGTGAAACAGACCCCCCGGGGTGAGTATCTATTTGTCCGGAAGGATGTGCCAGCGGTGCCCACAGCACAACTCCTTGCTCAGCGGCTGGGCGAGATAATCACCACCCTGCCTTTTCCCAGGACAATGCGCTGGGACAGTGAAGGGTTGCGGTTTTCCCGACCGGTGCGCTGGGTGCTGTGCATTCTGGGACAGGAGGTGGTTAATTTTGCCATTGGTGGTTTACTGGCGGGTAACCGGACACAGGGGCACCGTAACTGGACCGCTGAACCAGTTCTAATAGAAGACCCGGAAAGTTACGAAGAGATACTTTACCGGCATCGAGTGGTGGTTTTTCCGGAAAGGCGGCGGCAAGAGGTTTTAGCGCAGATGGAGGAACTGGTGGCAGCGGTGGGCGGTTCGGTGGTGCCGGATAAAGAACTGGTGGAGGAGACGGTAAATATTACCGAATTTCCGGAGCCAATCCTCGGCAGTTTCAATCCGGATTATCTAAATCTGCCCCGGGAGGTGCTGGTTACCGCATTGAAGATGCATCAGCGCTGTTTTTCGGTGCAGGACCAGGACGGGCGTTTACTACCTTATTTTGTCGCGGTCACCAATACACCTGATTGTGACCGGAATTATGTCCGGATGTGGTATGAGCGGGCGATTGAATCCCGAATGCGCGATGCCCGTTTCTTTGTCCTTGCCGATTTACAGACCGGACTGGAACCACTGGTTGAGGAGGAACGACGGGTGGTATGGATTGAAGGGTTGGGAAGTTATTATGACAAGACCCAGAGGTTAAGGGCGCTGTGTCGGTATCTGGCAGGGGTTGTTCCGGGTGTAGATGCGGAGCTACTGGATCGGGCAGCGTTTCTGTGTAAGGCTGACCTTTTGACCCAGGTTGTAAGGGAGAAGGAGTTTACCTCTCTGCAGGGGATAATGGGAGGGGTCTATGCCCGGATGCTGGGTGAGCCCGAGATGGTATGGAAAGCGATTGCCGAGCATTATCAGCCCCGGAGTCTGGATGATGAACTGCCCCGGACCGCACCGGGCGCCTTGCTCTCGGTTGTGGACAAGGTTGACAATATTGTCGCCACTTATTTAACCGGCAATATACCGACCGGTTCTGAAGACCCGTTTGCGGTTCGGCGTCAGGCAACCGGTGTCCTTTTGATAATATTTGCCTGGCGCTGGGCGGTTGGGATACCGGAACTGGTGGATAAAGGGTTGGCGCTTTTCTTTTCCGAAAATCTCGGCGCCCCTATTGCGGCGGAAAATAAAAATGATATCCGGGACCTGGTTCTGGGACTTTTCCAGGAGCGGTTGACGGCACTTTTGACCGACCGGGGTATAAGATATGATATCGTCAATGCGGTGCTGGCAACGGTCTGGCACACTCCCAGTGAGGCTTATCTACGGGCGCAGGCGCTGACTGATTTTCGCAACCGTCCGGAGTTTGCCCGGTTGATTATCGGGCAGAAGCGGGTGAACAATATCCTGCGGGAGCAGAATGTGAATGGGATGCCGGATCCCGCGCTTTTCCAGATGGATGCTGAACGGATGCTCTGGGAGCGGGCACAGGCACTGGAACCGGATTTAAAAAAGACCCTGGCGCAGGGTGATTATCATCGGGCGTTGGAGACCGCCCTTTCCCTGCGCGAACCCATTGACCGATTTTTTGATGATGTCCTGGTGATGTGTGAAGAAGAGGAGTTGCGAACTAACCGGTTGCGACTTCTTGCCTATGTTCGCACCCTTTTTGGGGAACTGGCGGACCTTTCCCGGGTCGTGCTGGACCAAGAAGTTTAAAAAATACCAGAGAGCATGAGACAAACAGGAAGGGCTCGGAGAGGAGAGGTTACTACTACTGGAAAAGATTGTTTTACCGGAAAGGGCTGTTATCCGGTGGCGCCGTTCCTCGTATCTGTTTCAGCACATCCTGACATCTTTCTGGACGGTGCTGGGCGGTTGTTTTTCATTCTCGCATTATGTGTTCTGTTGCTGGTGGGCTGTGGTGGTAAAAAGAGCGAGAAACCGGTGCAGGAAAATCGGACAAAAGAGACGCCGGCAACAGCAAAACTTGTGATTCGGGACCAGGTTTTGTGGGCAGAGGTGGTAAGACGACCCGAGGAGTTAGCCCAGGGGTTGATGTTTCGCACCTCCCTGCATCCGGATTCCGGGATGCTGTTTGT
>CAKZPX010000203.1 GCA_937139435.1 uncultured bacterium | reverse complement strand
CACCGCAGAACCGGAGACATCGGTCCGGCGTCCGGAAAGGAAAAATGCTGAGGGGTTCGCTACCCCTTCCAGTCCGGATTCGGTCATTTGAAACACCCCGATTTCGTTTGTGGAGCCGTAGCGATTTTTTACCGCCCGGACGATGCGGTAGTTCTGGGATGCTTCTCCCTCAAAGTAAAGCACGGTATCCACCATGTGCTCAAGGGTTTTTGGTCCGGCAATGGCACCGAATTTGGTTACATGACCGATGATAAACACGGTGATGCGGTTCGCCTTTGCCAGACGGAGGAGTTCACCGGTGCATTCCCGCACCTGGGCGACACTACCGGGCGCACTGCTGAGTGCGGCACTGGCGATGGTCTGGATGGAGTCAATCACCAGAAGACCGGCACGGGTAGTTTCCACCGCGCTCAGGATGTCATCCAGGTCAACGGTAGCCAGAACCAACAGTTCCTGGGCGGTGGTGCCGAGTCGCTCCGCCCTTAAGCGAACCTGTTCTGGTGACTCCTCACCGGTTACATAGAGCACCCGGATACCGCGCAGCGCAAGGAGATTGCCCATCTGCAGTAAGAGGGTGGATTTACCAACACCAGGCTCGCCACCGAGCAGAAGTAACGAACCAGGGACAATGCCCCCACCCAGAACCCGGTCCAGTTCTTTAATGCCGGTGGTGAGGCGCTCGGTGGTGGTGAGGGCGATGGAACGCAGGGGAATCGGCTGGACCGAGGGTGATGCGCTGCGGCTGCGTTTTTTTCCTTCCGGTTTTGCCCCGGGTAGTTTTTCCTCTACCAGGCTGTTCCACTCCCCGCAACCAGGACAGCGACCAAGCCAGCCGGTTGATTCGTAACCACAGTTCTGACAGACAAAGCGGGTTTTTTTCATCTTCAGATGTTAAACTCCTCTTCTGATGGTTCCTCGATCGGTTCTTCGGGGTAACGGGTCTCGGCGTTTTCAAAGCGCATACAGTCGTAGAGAAATACCAGCTTGACGACGTCAGTGGGGCCATTGCGTTGTTTGGCGAGGTTGAGCTCTGCCTCCCTTTTTTTGTTTTCGTCCAGCGCTGCCCACTCTTTTTTGCGGTAGGCTGCCTCACGGTAGAGAAGCAGGACAACATCGGCATCCTGTTCCAGGGCGCCTGATTCGCGCAGGTCTGCCAGTTGCGGTCTTTTGTCCTGCCTGGTTTCTGGCGCCCGGGAGAGCTGGGAGATGGCAACAACCGGTACATTCAGTTCCTTGGCCATCGCCTTGAGCGCCCGGGAGATTTCTGATATCTCCTGCTGCCGGTTTTGTTCCCGGCGTCGGTCACCGTGAATTCCCATCAACTGGAGATAGTCAATAACGACCATTCCCAGGTCCGGGTGGTCGGCTTTCAGCCGGCGCGCCCGTGCCCGGATTTCCAGGGCGTTGAGCCCTGGCGAGTCGTCAATATAGATCTTTGCCTCGGATAGCCTCCCCACGGCGGCAATCACCCCGGTGTATTCCTGCTGGGTGAGCATACCACGACGCATTTTGGGCAAAGATACTCGGGCCTCGGAACAGATGAGGCGCTGAACCAGCGCCTCGGCTGCCATCTCCAGACTGAATATCGCAACCGGTACCTTTCTGCTGACCCGGGTGGCGGCATTTACCGCGATGTTTAAGGCGAAGGCGGTTTTGCCCATACTCGGTCGACCGGCGATAATGATAAAGTATCCGGGCTGTAACCCCGAGGTAAGGGCATCCAGGTCCCGGAAACCGGTTTCAATACCGGTGATGAAGCGCTTTTCCTTCCGCGCCCTTTCCACGCGCTCCATCTCATCCATCAGCATATCCCGGACCAGTGTAAATTTTCTGGTTTCACCTGCCTGACGCAACTGGAAGATTTTACTTTCGGCAAGTTCCAGCAAATCTTCACTGTTTCTGTTTCCTTCATAGGCGTTCTGAACGATTTCAGTGGCGGTCTGGATTAACTGGCGCTGGATTGCCTTTTCCAGAACCAGATGGGCGTAATCTTCGCAATGGGCAGCGGTGAGTACAGTGTTGAGAAGTTCGGAGATAAAAGCCTGCCCACCCACTTCCTCCAGTTTTTTCATCTGCCGCAGTTCATTGGTTACGGTAACGATGTCATAGGGTTGTCGGCGCCCAAACAGATTGAGCATCGCCTCATAGATTGAGCGATGGGCCGGCAGATAAAAGTGTTCTGGTTTAAGAAAGTGCATTACCCGCGGTAGCGCCTCGGCGTCCAGGAGAATGGCGCCGAGTACCGCTGCCTCTGCCTCCAGCGCCTGGGGTGGCTTGCGCTCCCGGGAAGAGAGTTCCGGATTGGCGGACATCGTTCACCCCTTTTTTGTTTTTTTTCTTAAAGAAGGTTGCTCTGAATTATTATTAAACAGCTGCGCCACAACCTTCACCAGTTCCCGGGCAAAATCTGGTTTGGTGAGTTCGGGTAACCGTTGCGTCCTTCCCGACCGAAAGAGCAGTGTTGGTTTGATCATCTCGCTGCCTGCGGTTTCAACCGGGTTAGCGACGATCAGGTCAAGATGCTTGTGGCGCAATTTATCTTTCGCCCGGTTCAGGGAATTGTCAAGAGAAAAACCGACCAGCAAGGGTGGGTTTTTCCTCCGGGCAACAAGTGTCAGGATGTCCGGGGTGCGTTTCAGTTTCAGGGTCAGTTGTTTCGCGTGGTATTTGTCGCCGGCTGTTTCTGCTGGCTGGTAGTCAGCAACCGCTGCACACATCACCAGGATATCGGTTTCCGGAAGAAATCTTGCCACCGCATCAGCCATTTCCCGCGTGGTTCGTACCCGGATCGCATCCGCCGGGAGCGGGACCGATACCGCACCGGCAATAAGCCGGGTGCGGGCACCGGCGATGGCGAAGTGACGGGCAATTTCCACGCCCAGCAGACCTGAGGAGCGGTTGGTGATGATGCGCACCGGGTCAATCGGTTCCTCAGTTCGGCCGGTGGTTACCAGTGCTGAAACACCGGACAGTCGGGGGATATTTGCCAGGGCTGACTGGCAGTGGGCAAAGATGGTTGCCGGTTCTGCCATTCTGCCGGTACCGGTTACACCGCAGGCAAGTTCACCCTCTGCCGGCAGGATAAACCGAAAGCCGAGTTCGGTCAATCGGGCGACATTGTTCTGGACAATCCGGTTGCGCCACATATTTTCATTCATCGCCGGGGCAAAGAGCACCCTGCCCTGGCGGACTTTTTCTTCCGGAATCGCTAAGAGGAGTGTGGCGAGCAGGTCGTCTGCAATCCCGTGCGCCAGTTTGCCAATAATGTTTGCGGTTGCCGGTGCGATAACGATAATGTCCGGACGGGTAGCAAGGTCAATGTGTTCTACCGGTGAGGAAAAGATACGTTCTCGGGGAAAGAGTTCCCTTGCTACCGGTCTGCCGGTCAGGGTGCGGAATGATTCCACACCGACCAGCCGGCAGGCGGAGCGGGTCATTACCACTGTTACGCCCCAGTTGTCTCTTCGGCACAGCCGCACCAGTTCCAGCGCCTTGTAAGCGGCGATACTGCCGGTAACACCAAGCAGGAGTTCCACCGTTTTAATACCGGCTGGCATTGATGGCAACTGGTTCACCGCCCGCCCCGGAAGATTACTGGTGCAGTTTTATTTTAAGTGCGGCGGAGGCTCACTTCTTCGCCCCGACGCTGGCTCAACATCACCGCCAGGTCTTCTTCGGTCAGGGGGGTGTGTTTTAATTCGCCCCGCAAAAGGCGCCGGAGTGCATACTCGTAGATATTGGTAGGGAGTTGAATTTCATCACGATTCAGGGCGTCAATTATCA
>CAKZPX010000202.1 GCA_937139435.1 uncultured bacterium | reverse complement strand
ATTTTGACTTCTGTCTGATTGTTTTACATCTCAAAGCAGGCGGTACCGTATCTGATCGGGAGCGCAGGGCCAATGCTTGTCGTTTGTTGAAAGAGTATATTGATAGTCAGTTGCGTCAGGGGGGCGAACATGATTTCGTAATTGTTGGGGACTGGAATGACAGGCTTGATAATCCTTTAGAGAAAAATGTATTTCTCCCGTTTCTTGAGGATACACTAAATTACCGGTTTCTGACATTGCCCATTGCCGGTAATGTTTTTTATGCATCGCTAATCGCCTCGGATGTGTTGATTGACCATATTCTTGTTACCAGAGATGCACTGGATGAGTATTCAGGTGGAAGGACATTTACATTGCGTCTGGATGACGAACTCAATGGGTATTCAAGATTAATCTCTGACCATCGTCCGGTGATGGCGCTATTCCCGGTGTTTAGATAAAAATGGGATGCCGAAGGTGGGAGTTGAACCCACAAGCCCATCGCTGGGCGGCGGATTTTGAGTCCGCTGCGTCTGCCATTTCCGCCACTTCGGCAAATATGCTGTAGTTATCGTTTCTGCCATTGTAAAAAAGCAATGGGCGAAGTCAAGTAACAGAAAACTTTGACATCTTAATAATAATTGTTAATTTGAGAAAATGCGAGGATTAAGCTTCGTTATTAGCATGCTGTTTCTTCTCGGTTGTGGCGGCGACAATAAGACCAGGTCAGGGAGTTCCGTTTATCAGACCGCAGACTCCAGCGAGGTCTGGTTGGCAACCTATTTTATGAACGAGAAGATTGGCTATGCGGTTTCACGATACCTCCGTCTGGATGATGGATTCAGGTTTGATAATTTAAGCCGGATGACCGTTACGATGTTGGGTAAGACGCAGACGGTGGATCTTCGCTCCCGGGTTGTGACTAACCTGGATTTCACCATCCGTTCTTTTACTTTTGAGATGGGAACACCGCAGGGGGGGGGGTTTAAAGCAGGTGGCGAAGTAGAGAATGGCTGGCTGATTTTTAATGATGGCAGGCACCGGATAAAACTTACCCGTCCGATTTATCCAATAGACGCCCTGGGGAAGGTGATCGTGGGAACAGAGCCCGAGTCCGGAGCGGTATTGAACTATCTTACCTTTGACGGAACGGTTATGGATACAATGCCAACAGTAGTAGAGGTGCTCGGCAGGGATTTAATAAAAACTGACAGCGGGAACGAGAGTCCATTAAAGGTTAATGTTAAGAGGGCAAACTTTACAGTGACCGTCTGGCTGGACAATTATGGTATGACACTGCGGGAAGTGTCTTCTGTGGGGATAAATTCCTATCGTGTTTCTCAACAAGAGGCACTTGCCGGTAGTACCGACTATCCCGTAGATGTTTTAAGGATTTTTGCAGTTCCTGTTGATACTTACATCTCTGAACCGAGTCGTGTACGTCGGGCAATTTTAGAGGTGTCCGGTATTGAAGCAAACGAGGTTACTCTGGTTGGGAGCAATCAGCGTATAATTGGCACCCAACCTGTTCATGTGGAAGTCGTGGTTCCCGATATTCCCCGGATGGTGAAGTTGCCAATCAGAGACGAAGAGGAGCATCTCAAGCCGACGTTATTAGTTCAGTCTGATGCCGAGGAGATAAAAAAGCGTGCCCGGATGCTCGTTGAGGGAAATGATGACGCAGTAGCGGTTAGCCGGAAGATTATGGAATGGGTTTTTACCTCGCTGAAAAAGGAACCGCTGGCATCAATGCCTAACGCACTGGATGTGCTCAGCAGTATGAAGGGAGACTGTAATGAACATTCGGTACTTTATGCGGCACTTGCCCGGGCTGCGGGAATACCGACCAAGGTAGTGGTGGGATTGGTTTACCTGGATGGAGCATTTTATTATCATGCCTGGAACGAGATTTATCTGGATGGGTGGATT
>CAKZPX010000201.1 GCA_937139435.1 uncultured bacterium | reverse complement strand
TTAAAAAGCGAGGTGCGGGCGATTCTGGATAAGGAGCACCATCCGTTCTGGGAGCATGCCGAGGGGACACTTTTCCTTGCCCGGGAGCAAAAACGGGTTGTAGGCAGAATCAGCGCCCAGATTGACCACAACTACAACCAACTCTGGAATGAAAAACTGGGCTCGTTTGGCTTTTTTGAGTGTGTTGATAATCAGGCGGTGGCGAACCTTCTTTTTAACGCTGCGGCCCGCTGGTTAAAGGAAAGAAATATGACGGTGATGCGTGGTCCGATGAGCCCGTCATCCAATGATGAGTGGGGGTTTCTCATTGACGGGTTTGATAAACCGCCGGTCTTGATGATGCCCTATAATCCGCCCTATTATCTCCGGCTGGCAGAGAACTGGGGGCTGAAAAAGGCAAAGGACCTGCTCGCCTTTATCAAATACGCCCGGACACCGATGCCGGAAAGGATGGTTAAACTTGCGGAAAGACTGCGCGCCAATCCCCGTATCAGTGTGCGCCCGCTTAATATGCGCCGGCTGGATGAGGAGATGGTAATCATCCGGGAACTTTACAACACCTCATGGGAAAAGAACTGGGGTTTTGCACCGATGACTGATAAGGAGATGAACATCCTGGCAAAGAACTTAAAGACCTTTGCTGACCCGAATATGGTTCTGCTCGCCTTTTATGAGGGTAAACCCGCCGGGCTGTCCATCACCCTGCCGGATATGAACCAGGTGCTCATCCATCTGCACGGACGGCTTGAACCGATTGGCTTATTAAAGTTTCTCTATTACCGCCGGAAGATTAACGGCGCCCGGGCGATTGTGTTTGGATTTAAGTCTGAATTCCGGCGCCTGGGTCTGCCGGTGCTTCTGTTTTATGAAACCGAGCGCTATATGCGCACCCGCAACTACCAGTGGTGCGAACTGTCCTGGAACCTGGAGGACAACTGGTTGATTAACGAGTTTGACCGGGAACTGGGCGGTGAGGTGTATAAGCGCTATCGGGTGCTGGAACGAAACCTGAACGAAATTAACTGAACCAGCCTATTCCCACTCAATTGTTGCCGGTGGCTTGGATGAGATGTCATAAACCACGCGGTTGATCCCGCGCACCTCGTTGGTGATGCGCCGGGCGATACGGGCAAGAAGTTCATCCGGCAGGCGTGCCCAGTCCGCAGTCATCGCATCGGTTGATGTTACCGCGCGCAGGGCAACAACATTTTCATAGGTTCTGCTGTCACCCATCACCCCGACCGAGCGCACCGGCAATAAAACCGCCAGCGCCTGCCAGACCCGATGATAATAGCCGGAACGCATTAACTCCTGAATAAATATGTGGTCGGCTGCCCGCAGCAGCTCCAGCCGTTCTGGTGTTACCGCACCGAGGATGCGCACCGCCAGACCCGGTCCGGGAAACGGGTGGCGCTGAAGAATCGCCCGGGGAATCCGTAGCGCCCGCCCCAGCTGCCGAACCTCATCCTTGAAAAGCTCCTTTAACGGCTCAATCAACTGAAACCGCAGGTCACGGGGCAGACCACCAACATTGTGATGGGTCTTGATGGTTGCTGATGGTCCGCCAAATGCAGAGCGGGATTCAATCAGGTCAGGATAAAGCGTGCCCTGGGCAAGAAACCTGATCCCACCTTCCTTTTCCGCGACATCCTCAAACACCCGGATAAACTCATTCCCAATCAGCCGGCGCTTGCGCTCCGGGTTGGTAACACCCTGCAGCCGTTTTAAAAACCTTTCGCCTGCCGGCACAAACCGCACCGGTAGGCGCTGACGCAAGGTCTTAAAAACAGAGTCCGCCTCGCCCTGGCGCAAAAGCCCGTTATCAACAAACACCGACACCAGCTGTCTGCCAATCGCCCGATAAAGAAGCGTTGCCAGAACCGTGGAATCAACCCCGCCGGACACCGCACATAACACCTTTTCCCTGCCCACCACCGCCTTAATCTCTTTTGTCTTCTCGGCAATAAACTCCTGCATCGTCCAGCTCGGCTGACAACGGGCAATCCGGAAAAGAAAGTTAGCCAGAATCCTTCTGCCCAGTGGTGTGTGCTCAACCTCAGGATGGAACTGGACACCGTAAATCCGGCGTTCCTCATCTGCCATTGCCGCAATCGCCAGATGACCGGTGCGCCCGCACTTAACAAGGCCTGGTGGCAGGCGCCGCACCGAATCACCATGGCTCATCCACACCGCAAACCGCCGGGGTAGACCGGCAAAGAGCCGGCAGCTGTGTTCCTGCTGGAAATGCGCCATCCCGTATTCCCGAATCCCGCCTTCCGTCACCTGTCCACCCAGCAACCGGCAGGTAACCTGCATCCCGTAACAGATGCCCAGAATCGGTAACCCGAGATTGTAAAGCCCGGTGTCCGGTAGCGGTGCTTTTTTCTGAACAACGCTTGCCGGACCACCAGAGAATATCAACGCCCGGGGCAGACGCGCCAGAACATCTTCCGGTGTGATGTTAAACGGAACAATCTCAGAATAAACCTTTAACTCTCGCACCCGGCGGGCGATTAACTGGGTATACTGCGAACCAAAGTCAAGAACTAAAACCCGGTCCACTTTCTACTCTTGCGGGCGCACCGGAGGCAGGGTGTCACTGGCAAGAAGTTCACACACCCCTGCCGCCTTGCCATAAAGCATAATACACTTGTAATACAGGTCAGCGATGCTCTTTTTCTCCCGTGCCGAGCGCCATTGTTCTACCGCCACCTTTAAATCCCGTATTTCTTCCTCCAGTATCGCCAGCCGCCGGCTGAGCTGCGCCCGCTCCCGGGGAGGAGCCATATCCATCCGGCTGCGGATGCGAGAAGCGGTTCTCTCCAGTTCTTCAATCCGTTCCATAAACGCCCGAACTGAATCCGGACCAACCTCAAAGAAAACAAAGTTTGCCTGTTTTCTGCGCTCCTGAGCAAAGTTTAAAAGCAAAACCCCGACCAGCACAACCAGGACAACCACTATTACCCAGAATATACCCTTCATATTTAACCTCCTTTAACGGATAACGATATTTACTACCCGCTGCGGGATATAAATCACCCGCAGCACCTGTTTGCCCTGAATATGGGGCTGAATATCTTCACTCCGCAGCGCCTGTTCTTTTATCGTCTCCTCTGCCGCATCGCGCGCAACAACCAGAAGTGCCCGCAGTTTACCATTCACCTGCACCGGGATCTCCATTGTGTAAAAATAAACA
>CAKZPX010000200.1 GCA_937139435.1 uncultured bacterium | reverse complement strand
CTAACCTCTCTAATCACTGGTGGACGAAAGTTAATCAACCGCCTCTTTAAAAAACCACTCTCCGGACGGGTGCCGGTAACAACCCACCAGGCAGCATCACCATCAGCCTCACCCGCTCCCGCTGCCGCCAAAAGCGGAACCGCCCGCTCAGAAACAGAAGTTTCACCGGCAACCGAACCGCCGACCGCACCAGCGGGCACCAATTATATCAGTACCACCACCTCACCTGTAAAGGTCGTTACCGGACCGGTAACGCCCCGCCAGCAGTTAAAACTTAACCTGGATGAGTTTCAAAAGGAGTTTCTCAATCGCATTGACCAGCCCACAGAAAAAGACAAGGTGTTCAAAGACCCTGCTGAGGCAGAGGCCGAGGGACAGCTCCTGATAAGCAAACTAAAAGAGTTCGGTGTGGATGGCAAATTAACCGCCATTCTGTCCGGACCGATGGTCACCCGGTTTGAGCTGGAACCAGCACCCGGTGTCCGTTGCAGTGGCATTGAGAGCCTTGCCGATGATATTGCGTTAGCGCTGTCCGCCGAAAGGGTCCGTATCCTTGCTCCCATCCCGGGGAAAAGTGCGGTCGGGGTTGAAATACCTAACAAGGTCCGCCGCACCGTGTATCTGAAAGAGGTGCTTACCAGCCCCGCATTTCGCACCCTGGACTCACCGCTCGGCTTCGCCCTGGGGACAACAATCACCGGCGAACCATACTGTGCCGACCTCCGCCAGATGCCCCATATTCTTATTGCCGGCACTACCGGCTCGGGAAAATCGGTCTGCATCAACTCCATCATAATGTCCATCATCTACCGCTCCACACCCGCCGCGGTGCGTTTTCTCGCCATCGATCCCAAACAACTGGAACTGCCCATTTATAACCCCATTCCCCATCTCCTGTCCCGCACCACCACCGCTCCGGAACTGGTGGTAGGTGACCTCACCCGGATTGTCAATATTATGGAGGCGCGTTATAGCGAATTTGCTGAACTCGGTGTCCGGGACATCACCAGTTTTAACGCCCGCTGCGAAGAAATGGGCAAGAAGAAAAAACCCTATATTGTGGTGGTGATTGACGAACTTGCCGACCTGATGCAGCGGGCACCAACAGAAATTGAGGCACGGATTATCCGGCTGGCACAGATGTCCCGGGCGGTTGGTATCCATCTTATCCTTGCCACCCAGCGCCCATCAGTAGATGTTATCACCGGTCTGATTAAGGCAAACTTTCCCTGTCGTATCGCATTTCAGGTCGCCACCAAGGTTGATTCCCGGACAATCCTTGACGCCAATGGTGCCGAATCATTACTCGGGCGGGGTGATATGTTATTCCTGCCCCCGGGGAAAGGAGAGCCGGTCAGATTGCACGGTTGTTTTGTCTCGGAACGGGCAGCAAAACAGGTGGTTGACCTCTGGGCGGTGCGTTATCTTACCGCACTCCTGAGCGAGTTTCTACCCGAACCGGAAAAAACCGCCCAGGAGATTGTCCAGCGTGACCTGGTGGATGTATTTTACCATCCGCACCGGACTGCCCGGGGCAGAAAACTGGATCAGTTAAAAACAATTTTAGATGAACAAACTATTGACAACCTGCTTGTCCGTGGCTACTATGAATCCCTGGAAGAAGAGGTTGCAGCAAAAGTAGTACAGAGTGGCGAGGAGAGCACTGGTAGCGATGAGTTTGATGCGCTATTTGCGGAAGCGGCACGACTGGTTGTCCTGCACCGCGAGGCGTCGGTGTCCATGCTCCAGCGCCGGCTGGATGTGGGCTGGGCTCGGGCAGGAAGGATTATTGACCAGCTGGAGCGGGCAGGTATTGTTGGACCGCATGCTGGCAGCAAACCCCGTAAGGTGATAATTGAGGATGCTGAGGAACTGGAAAATAAACTTGCCGAGATCGCTAAAAAATGTAAACGGGGAGCGGAGTAATGGCTATTGACCCAAAAGTCTATCGTAACTGGATCAAGGACATTGTTAATAACATACCCTGCGAGACCGATGAAGGGGTTATGGATTTTATCCGCTCCTTGCCCGAGGTAAAAACCGTCCCACCGCAACCGGAGATAAGATCACAAGACCACTGGTTCGCAATCCGGCGCTACCACGACCCGGTTTCCAGTGAAGAACTGCTTGAGGTCTATATCGGCAACAACCGTACTGGCAACGAATGGATGGGTTATGACCGTATTGACCCGCGCTGGCTGGATGCTGAAGGACGGGATATGGACCGCTGGGAACTCACCCGTGCCTATATGCGCCCCAAATATCGGGGAAACAGTTACGCCCCTTTTATGGTGGAACTGGTGATCGCTCTCTGCAAAAAGAATCGCGGCTACTCGGTGGTCGCCTATCCCCGGCATGTGGCGATGCTGGTAACCATGATCAAAATGGGTTTTAAGACCTTAGACGGTAATTACGACGCAACGTTAAAAAGGATTTTAGCCCAGGGGATGAGCTGGTATCGCAATGATACCTCCCAGCGCCGGCTCTATTATGCCCAGGAGTTTCGCCCTTTTATTATTGAGGGTAGTTTTATAATGGAAAAAAGGGTTGCTCCGATGGGCATCTGGGAATTCCTCTGGCAAAAAATTTAATCCGCCAGGAGAAAAATAAGTTATGACCCGGGCAAGGTGCGCTTTATACTACTGCCCGAGCAGATGCCGGTAACAAAACAACTGACTCGCTCCCAGAACACCGGCATCCTCACGCAAACTGGATAAAACTATCTTCAGTTTTCGCTCCGCAAGATAAGGACGACTGCGAACCGTGCCCTGGACCCCTTTTAACAGCATTTTACCCAGCCTGCTTAATCCGCCACCAATAACAACCATTTCCGGGTCAACAGAAGAACCGCATTAATAATCCCGATTGCGAGAAAATAGGCGGTTTCCTTTATCACGCGCTGTGCCAGTTTATCACCCATCCGAGCAGCCCGGCTAATAACCTCAGGCGTAATCTGATTAAGGTTGAACCCCGTCAGCTCAAACATCCTGCTTAACCCCTCACCGGATGTGCCAAAAAGTGAAAGCTGATTGCTGGCAACCGTGGCCCGGCGTGCCTGTGCCCGAAGCAGGGCACGACAGCGCCTGACCACCGCTACCGCACCAATGTAACGCTCCAAACAACCAGAATTTCCGCAGGGACAATCCGGACCATTAAAGGATATAACCGTGTGCCCCAGTTCGCCGGCAAAGCCATTCGCACCCAGAACCGGCTGGTTATTAATGATCAGTCCGCTGCCAACTCCAGTTCCGAGTGTCAGACCGAGAACATCATTATATCCCCGCGCCGCACCATAAAGCCACTCGCCCAGGGTAACCGCATTGGCATCGTTGGTACAGAAAACCTCCAGACCGGTAAGCCGGGCGAGCGTCTCTTTCACCGGAATCTTTACCCAGAGTGGCAGATTGGGCGAGAAAACCACAAGTCCGGACCCCTTTTCCACCAGACCGGCGACACCGACACCAGCTGTTTTAACCGAATATTTCTGCCCCAGCTTCTTTACTATCTCCGCGACCCTTGTTAGCACCTGCGGTGGTGGCTCACCCGGGTCATTTTTTATTATCCTGCGGGCAACAATCCGGTTTTTATCAACCAGTCCGATTTTTATATTCGTCCCGCCGATGTCAATACCAATTGCACCTTCCACCCCAACCTCCTGCCGGCGAAACCATCATTAAACCGAGCGCTGATAAGCCCTTCTTAACACCTTCTCATAAGCCGGGCTCATCACCACATTCCGGCGCGCCATTACCCTGCGGGCGCATTCAATCATCTCCTCTATCCGCCAGTGCGCCCTCCTGCCCCAGCTGAACGCAGGCAGTACCCCAGGCATCATCCCGCCCGCGAACCAGTTGGCAAATGTGCCCAGCACCGCTCCGGTCGGGATTAAAGTCCCGATAGCGGTTTTGGCGTGGTCGCCGAGCACACAGCCTAATTTTAACATCCCGGTTTCCCGTCGCCTTGTCCCTGCCTTCATTCGTACCGGCTGATAATTATTTTTCAGGTCCGAACAGGTAGTCAAAGCACCAAGATTAACCCACTCACCAACATAACTGTGTCCGATAAACCCCTCGTGATGCTTGTTGGCATAACCCTGAAATATGGAACTATCCACCTCACCCCCAATCCAGCACCTGGGACCAAAACTGCATCCTGACCGCACAATCGCACCATCAACTATGGTACCCGGACCGATGTAACACGGTCCATAAACAACACTGCCCGGACGCACCTCAGCCTCCTGGCCCAGATACACTGGTCCGGTCTCGGTAACGATAAATGCACCCCGCCACACCCGTGCCCCGGGCTTAACCACCACCCTATCACCGCAACTCTCACCTAACTCCCGCTCCAGTTCTTCCGGATGGTATTTAATTAACTCCCAGGGGTAGAGTATCGTCCGAACCGCAACCTCCTCCTGATACAGCCCGGGAATTAAAGCGCTTAACTCCTGGTAACGATTTATTACTTTACGGCGTTCCCGGCTTAACCGAACCGCTACCACCCGCTTATCACTGTAAAAAACGGTGTCTTTACCTTTAACCGGCAAAGCCCGGGTAAGAACCGTGCCGGCATAGATAAAAATTGCCGGCAATGCTACCGGCGCATTAACCGCACAGTCCGGATACCGCTCTTTTACCAGTTCAGCAATATCGTCCCGCACCCAGAGAACAAACCTTTCTCCGGGATAAACTCGCTGAAACTTTTCAATCAGGGTGCGCCAGCCACAGCGCAGCTCAAATACAGGTTTTAAGTCAACCAGCGGTGCTAAATTCCGTGTCTCTGTCCCTTCGTAGATACAGACCATAATCAATTATCTTTCCGCCGGCAGTGGACAATCAGGTATTTTTCCCAAAAATAAATATAACATCAGGACACCGGTCGCCTAACGCTCCATATTCCAACCCGGTAGTTTTTACTCCTTCTTAAAGCACTCTGCCCTTTTATGTAACAGCTGCCACTGCTCATCCACATAACGCTGCAGTTCGGCGATTATCTCAGCACCGCGCTGGTCGTTAAAAAGGTGACGGAACCTGCCCTGAGGTTTGAGAAACTCCTCAACCGGTAACTTCTTCTGCGGTTCGTAGTTAATTTTATAAGCTCCGTCTTCAACCTCATAGATTGGCCAGTAACAGGTATCAGCAGCCAGTTTGGCCAGTTTTACCGTCTCACCCGGAAGATGCCGCCATCCCAGCGGACAGGGTACCAGGACATTAAGAAAACTCGGACCGTCCGCCTGCAACGCCTTTACCACCTTGGTTGCCAGGTCACGCCAGAAGA
>CAKZPX010000199.1 GCA_937139435.1 uncultured bacterium | reverse complement strand
ATCGCTGCCGCTGATATTACCCTGATTCGCGGCGACCTCGCCGGTGTGGTGATGGCAGTTCGCCTTGCCCGTGCCACATTTATTAAAATCAAACAGAACCTGTTCTGGGCACTTTTTTACAACATCATTGCCATCCCCCTGGCGATGCTCGGTCTTCTCCATCCCATCATTGCTGAAACCGCAATGGCTCTCTCCTCAATCAATGTCGTGACCAACTCCCTGCGTCTGCGCCGGGTACAGCTGGATAAATAACTCTTAACTTGATACAGAGACGGCAAAACCCTGACGCTGATTTTATTAAAGGAACATTAGCGACCGAGAGCGCAGGTTAATCGTCAATCCATCTGACACACATTCTCACCCGATTTACATCCTGAACACTCCAGTTCCAGAGTGGTGTGGGTAATATTAAACCGTTCTCTCAAACCACACTCCAGCCGGGACAGCAGCGGATAAAAACTGCTCACCGGCGCATCCCTTACAACCAGATGCGCCATCAGCGCCATTTCTCCTTCGCCCAGTGCCCAAATATGCAGGTCATGAACACCCTCAATCTCAGGGGCAAAGGAAAGAATATACTGCCGGACAGCATCAAAACCCAATCCCTTTGGTGTTGAGTCAATCAGGATATTCACCGCTTGCCGAAAAACACGCCCGGCGCCATAAAGAACCAGACCCGCAACAACAATTGAAAGCAACGGGTCTATAATCGTCCAGCCGGTGAACCGAATCACCATACCACCTACGAGAACAGCAATAAAACCAAACAGGTCATCAAGCAGGTGCCACATAGTTGCCCTGATGCTTAACGACTTCCGATGACGCTGAAGCACCAGAACCGCAACCCCATTAACCGCAACTCCTATTACCGCCATCAAAATCAGAACCGGACTTTTTACCGGTTCAGGCTGGATTATCCGCAAAACCGCTGTCCGCAGAACAAATACGGTAAATACACCCAGAGCAATGGCGTTAATCAGCGCCACCAGAATCCGCACCTTGCGATAACCAAATGTCCGGCGGTGATTGGGGGGCAACAACGACAGACGATACCCAATATAAGAAATTAACAATGCCACCGCATCACCGGCATCATGCAGACTACCGGCAATCAAAATGAGAGAATTGGCAAAAAAGCCAGCAACAAGTTCTGTCAGGGCAAAACCAAGATTCAACCCCAGCGCGATAAGTAAACTTCGCCCCTGTAACTGCCCGGTGTGATCAGGACTTTCCATACATATAAATTTTAATGAAAAATACCCTGGCGTAAACCATTTTCATAAATGCTGCCATCAGCAAAAACCGCAGGGTATTTTATCTCTTCCCACTGCTCTCTTATTAATTAATATATGCCACGCTATAAAAACCCTGAGAATAATTTTTCTTATTTTTTAGATTTCCCATTCATTTATTTTGACATACAAAACCTTTATTTACCAGCCATTGCTTAAGTTATTTCTAAATAAAGAGTTATGGAAATTTTTCAAATTTTAGCAATTTTTATCATTTTTTCGCTTTATATATATAGACTGACACGCTCATTGACAATTTGGAGAATGACGACTCGGCAGAGGACTATTGAGTCTTCGGATTTGCCCATGGCTTTGACAGAACCGAACCTGAGTTGCAGTAAACAAAGGCAAAACTATGGCAACACGAGGAAAGGAGATAAACCCGGGTCAATTTTATCTCTGGTTTCTACAGCCCCCGAATTCTACTCCGGAATACGAGCGCCTCCTCCTCCTCCACCGCAATCCGGTTAACAAAATGGTCTATCCGCTCCTCTTTTAACACATAGTTACCATTAACCGCCACTAACCCTTGCTTTGCCCACTCGTGGATTATAGCGTCATCTTGCCTTATCTCGGTATAGACACGCAAGTTATTGGTTGGTTTCATAGTATCAGGATTGACTATGAAGAGAATTAAAACAAACGGGTCGCGATTAAGAGTTATCTTTAAAGCCGGCGGCGCATCGTTTGTACCCAATAACACCGCAAAGTCAGCTATGTTGTCCCCACGAATAATCTGCTCTAAATTGAGCTCGGGAGTAAATCCCAAACGTAACGCAATCACACCCATCCCAACGTTCTGCAACTCTACTCCATTTTCTCCTGATTTTACCGTTCGCACCATCCGGATACGAAAAGTCGCCCGGTCCTGTACTGAAATGAGTTCCCGGAAAATAATCCAGGTCATTATTGCACTAAGACCGTTGCGCCGGTAAGCCTCCTTAACGCCTGCATCCCAGAGAATAATTCCCTGACCGGGCGGGTCTCTTTCTATCGAAACGATTCCGATCTGATTTTTACCGTCATATAGCGACACCGTGGCCGAATAGCGTAACACCTCACTCCTTACCATGAGGATTTTTCCTGCCAGCCCGCCTTCCAGTACCCGAATGGTATCATGGTCAAGCCATTCAAAACTCGGACCTATTTTTGCTGGCTGCCAGACAAAGGGTCTTACTGTGCCTGCCCTGCGGCTCAGTATCCCACCACCTGGTAAATTCTTAACCGCCATCTTGCCTCCTTTTAGCGTCTAAAGCGACATCATCCTGCCCCGACGCTTCAGTATCCGCCTTAATAAAATCACCTGCGGATACTTTGCCTCTGCGCCAGTGCAGGAACTAACCGACTACTTTGGGAAATCGGCCCAGGGTGGCGCCGCTTCAGTTACGCCGCTCTCAACGATTCCCCACTTATGAGTTAGCCCTATTCTGGACTAATAATAATGGAAAACTATCCCGCTGTCAAGTTTTTATAAAAAATAAGGGCAGGACCGAATAGCCCTGCCCTGAAGATAAAGACTACAGATCAGTGCGAAACCACTATCCTGCCGGTATAACTGCTACCATCTGCATTCAACCGATAAAGGTAAACACCTGCCGGCATTCGTTCGCAATTCCAGACCGCCTGATGTTCACCAGCACTACGGCTCCCCCTGGTCAAAACCTCAACCTGACGTCCGCTTACATCATGAATCACAAGTTCCACCGCACCAGATTTAGCAAGAGCCCAATTAATCAGCACCTGTCCGCTTGCCGGGTTGGGCTTAACCGCAATCACAGGATTTTTCTCAATCTGCCTTTCCTCCTCAACTCCTGAGAAATCCCAGGAATCAAACCAGAGGTTGGTTAGTCCAGCTCCAGCATAGAGCACTGTGGAGAAACTACCTGAACCGGTGTTCTTCCACCCCGCCTGCGGAGGAAAGTTACCGGTGTGTCGGTAGTCATTTACCTTAATCGGTGTTCTCCAGTTCGTATCCATTGACGCCCAGGTAAACATCAGAGATTCGGAAAACACGATAGCATAGCACACCGTTGGGGAACCTGTCTGCCAGTGGGAGGCAATACTTGGCATCTGTTCATTATTGTCAGTATCAAGGTGTCCGATACCATCATCACCGCCATACCACCAGGTGGTTCCGTTATCAGTCGAGTAGTAATAAAAAACGCCCAGCCCCATGCCATTCAAGGGCTCCATATCCCGCACATGAACCAGCCACAAAGTCTGCGTTGTATGTCTGGCAGCGCACACACCATCAAAAATCCGCACAGACGGATTGCCAACCTGAATCGATTGTTCCCAGTTGTTTCCCCGATCGGTGCTGAGTTTCATCCGGAAAGTGGCAGAATCCACGGAACTCTGACGCTTGTCAAGGAGAAAGACATAGATGCGGTTATTATTTCCGCAACAGATGTCCGGTTTTGGTCGTACCCCACAGTCAAGAACCACACTGCTACCTGCCTCAGCCCATGTTCTGCCATAGTTGGTGGAACGCCAGGTATAAACGTCGTAGGTTGTGTCCTGTTCTTCAAATGTGACATAAAGGTAGTAAGGGTTGCCATTGTCTCGGCACGCGGAGAGATTAACAATGGTGTCGGCATCGACCTTAACAGAAAAAATATTCGCACCACCGGATATACCAAACCGCGCACAGTAGATATCACCGTTGCCTGCTGATGTTTTACAAAAGAGAAACACAAAACTGGAATCACCTTCGGCCACAATCAGTTCCGGAGAACTCAACCGATTCCCGGGATGTATTACGCCGTTCCATAATGTCCAGCTATTACCATTATCGGTTGAACGATAAATTCTGATGGTATCCAGCGAACTGACCACACAGGCGGCAAAAAGAACCCCTGAACGGGTCTGGTCATAACTGATCATCCGCTCTGATGAGATGGGCGATGGGCTGCCGATACCACCGCTGCGCACCAGGACATCCGGTCCCCAGAGCGGACGTAGATTCTCACCCGGTGAGCCCTGGTCAATACCGGAAACGACCCGGGGTGGGTCATAAAATACCGGCTGTGTCTCCCCAGGTTTATAACCAGGGGGAACATCACCCTCATTCACAGTTTTATAAGGCGTCGCATCTTCAGAAGAACCCTGTGCAGGAAAAGGCGGGATATTGTAAGGGACAAGCACATTCCTTGCATTCAGGTCACTGGTAGCCCAGACGCCGGTTATTAACAGCGCCAGAACTATTATACTTACGGTCTTTACTGTCATAATAAGACCTCCGGTTTAGTTACTTTTGACCGTTGAGAAACCCCTCAAGTACTTTTAAAAAAATACCAAGAAGGTATCTCATAATCATACTACTCAAAAACATCTTATCTGTCAAGAAGCATTTGTTGAATGTCCATCATCTATCCACAGTGTTCAAATTGGTGTTGGGTAATCCTGTATCTTACGCAGGTAATGTGGTTAGCGCGTCTGTGTACCCCATATTTTCGCAAAAATATCAGGGATACTGATCGCTATGGACAATACTCTGGAGAAATTTTTATTGACCGGCTAACAAACACCGGTAAAATCGCCTTATAAAAAGGAGTGAGGATGACCGTAAGTGAAATTATTAACCAGCGACGGGCATATCGGTCGCTTGATCAGATAGAGGTTACCCAGGAATTGATTGAAGATTTAACCCGGCACGCCCAGCTTGCACCCACCTGCTTTAACAACCAGCCTGCAAGGTTTGTTTTCGTTAAAGACCGCGCCATCCTTGAACAACTCAAACCCGCCTTCAGCAAAGGAAATGAGTGGTGCTACGCCGCCTCAATGGTCATTGCGGTATTTGCCGAAAGAGAAGCAGACTGCATAATCAAAGACCGAGAGTACTATCTATTTGACACCGGTATGGAGACCGCCTTCCTTATCCTGCGGGCAACTGAACTCGGGCTGGTTGCCCATCCGATCGCCGGCTACAGTCCAAAAAAGGTACGTGAGGTGCTCAATATCCCGGAAAGATACAATGTTATTACGCTGATTCTTGTTGGCAAGCACTCTTCCAGCATAAGCCCGTTGCTCTCAGAAAAGCAGATTGAATGGGAAAAAACCCGTCCGGAACGACTTCCGTTAAACAAAATTATGTTCATCGACCGCTACCAGCCGGAGAAATAGATGAAACTACTGCGCAGAGCCCACATTTTCATCGGCATGATTATTGCCCCGTTTGTTTTTATAACCGCCGCAACCGGCGTTTTAATCCTGGCCAGTGATCGCTTCTGGGAGATGCTCCGATGGCACTCCTGGTTTAAATGGGGCGGAATAATTGTAGGAACCGGGCTTATTTTTATGGTGGTTTCTGGATTTATTCTCAGAATCAGGGAAGTCAGCCGCAAAAGGACCGTAAATAAAAAATAGTTTAATAGCAAGAAAATCAATTAGTTAACCCAACAGACAAAATATAGCAACGCCCGTAAAAGTTACAAGTTACTATTTAGAAAACAGTTGGGTTCGTTTGAAGCAGTTTTTAATTCACTTCAGATTTAAGACGTGTTTTAGTATGTATATTGTGTAGGCAAATATCAAAGAAAAGAGTAAAGTATGAACGAACTAAATGCAAGGTATCTGGAACTGCAACAGCTGATTATCCATAAAAAGCACCGGGGCTCCAAGAGGAGTGGTCGGTTACGCCGATGGCTTGATGTGGAAGAGGAGGAATTGTTACTAAAAGAGCCCGACCAGACTGACAAAACCAAATCGGAAAACGGAAAAGAATTAACCGAGTATGAAAAAGAACTTGCGGAAATAATTGCTGAGGCAGATAGGGTTAATTACGAAATTCCGCTGGAAAAAATTAGCCGGGAAAATGGTCGGAACGAAGAAGAGAATGAACTCCTCCTCGTCCTTTTCTTTGCCCAGCTCCAGAGGGGATCTGTTTCGGGAAAAGAACTTTTAGCAATGGTGTCAAGTAATACCGCTGAAATGCTAAAAAAGTTGAGGTGCCTTTTACCCAAAGGCGGGTTACGCAAATCAGGGCTGGTTCATACATTTGAAGGACGGTTTTTCCATACATCGCTTCTGGAAACTGAATACCGAATTGACAACAGGACGTTCTATAAAATCTGCGGACTGGACGTGGATGACACCGAACCTCTTTATAGGGAAGATAACATTCGGGATGAGAGAAAAATCATCTGGTTTAAAGAGCCCGAGGTAACCATGGAAAATCTTTTTCTGGCGGACGATATAAAAGACGATATTGAATGCGCACTATGGAAATATCAGCACGGCCCACAGGTGCTTAAGGAGTGTCGTATCATTGAGAAAACCTCTTATGGACTCGGGACAATAATGCTTTTCTACGGTCCTCCCGGAACCGGAAAAACCGCCACTGCTGAGGCGATTGCCCATAAACTTGGCAAAAAGGTGGGGTTTGTTCAATACTCACAATTGTACAACTGTTATGTGGGGGAGTCAGAAAAAACATCCAGAGAATATTCCAAGAAGTAAGGGAAGAAAACTGCGTCCTGGTTTTTGATGAAGCGGACGCCTGTTTTGGTGTCCGCCTGGTTGAGCGCCACTCCCCTGACCGCAGTCATAACATTATCACCAACATACTGATGCAGGAAATAGAAAGGTTTGACGGATTGATGATTCTCACTACCAATCGTGAATTCGCAATGGACAGGGCGTTTGCCCGACGCATCCTGCTGCGGGTAAACTTTCCCATTCCGGATGAACAGCTCCGTAGAAAAATCTGGGAACATATCCTTAAAGATTGTGGTAAATTGGCGGAAGATGTATCATTTTCTGAAC
>CAKZPX010000198.1 GCA_937139435.1 uncultured bacterium | reverse complement strand
AAGCGGTCTCCTCCTTGTGGAAGTCCAGAGAAACCGAGTACCTGAACCGGTATTGAAGGGGTGGCAATTTCTAAAGAGGTAAATTTTTCATTAAGCATATCTCTTACCCGTCCGTAATGTTCACCAGCCACGAAGGGATCCCCCCGCTGTAGTGTCCCTTCCTGAATTAGAACTGTAGCAATATTACCTCGTCCTCGTTCGACCCTTGCTTCAATTATCACTCCTCGGGCAGGACCATCGTAGTGAGCTTTTAAATCCAGTTCCAGACTCAATACTGAAATGGCATCAAGTAATTCTTCAATACCCTGACCGGTAATTGCTGAGGTTTCTACACACAAAGTATGTCCCCCATAACCTTCTACCCGGACGTTGTAATTGGCAAGCTGGCTTTTTACTCGCTCGGGGTTGGCGGTTGGAAGGTCACATTTAGTTAATGCGACGATAATCGGAACACCAGCAGCACGAGCGTGGTCCAAAGCTTCTAATGTCTGAGGCATTATGCCTTCATCAGCGGATACAACGAGTATTGCGATGTCGGTTACCTGAACACCTCGGGCACGCATAGCGGTAAAGGCTTCGTGTCCCGGGGTGTCGAGAAATACGATTTGTTTATCACCGTAATAAGCGACATAAGCCCCGATATGCTGAGTGATTCTTCCCACTTCCTGCTCGGCAACTTTTGTTTTGCGTATATAATCAAGTAGGGCGGTCTTTCCGTGATCAACATGTCCCATTACTACCACAACCGGAGGACGGGGTTTGAATTCCTTGCGCTCAATCGTTATTTCTGTTTCCTCTTCCTGTTGAATTAGGATATTTAATTCGTCGGCGAGCAGAGTAATTGTATCTGGATCAAGACGGTGGTTTACTGTTGCCCGCAGCCCGAGGCCCAAACACTTTTTAATGATTTCCGATACAGGGAGATTGAATGCGTGTGCCAATTCGGCTACAGTCATGTAGGGGGTAACTTTTACTGCACCCATGGCAGGGTGGGATGATTCTTTTTCTTTTGTTTCATCCCGGCGTTCGTGCCGTTTTTTCTTCTGTTGTTCTGGTCGTTTTATCCCCCCTTGTTTTGTTGTAACATTCACTGAACTTTGTCTCTCTGTTTGGGAAGGAGATGTTAATGTGTCCTTAGTATCTTCATGTCTGCGCATGGACTTTTTGATCTGGTGTTTCTCTTGACGCAGGTATTGTTTTACAGAATTGAATTCGTTTTCAGTAATATAAGAGGTATAACCACGATGGGGAAAGTTAAGTTCTTTAAGAATCGCCAGTAATGCTTCGCTGGAAAGGTTCAGATGCTTTGCCGCCTCAAAGACTTTTAATTTGTCCATACTTTATCCCGGACTTGTTGTCTGAGTGTATTTATTGTTTCTTCGCTCAACTGAGTAATCCGAGCTATCTCTTCCACCGAGAGATTAAGAAAATCATATGCGGTTTTTACCCCCGCTCCTTGAAGTTTTGCAATTAATTCTTCCTCCAGACCTACCTGCTGAATAGGGAATTTACCGGCGCGTGTCATAAGCTGGCGGTTGCGGTAATCACTCTCCTTTAGCACCTCAATTTTGGTATTTGTTAGCAGACTGGCAAGCCAGACATTTTGTCCCTTTTTCCCGATCGCAATTGAGAACTCCTCGTCAGGAACTATAACGATATACGTATCTCCTTCGCGAATTATTTCCGAGACTTTAGCCGGTCCCAGTGCTCGAGCAATAAAGACCTGAATGTCTTTACTCCACTGGATAATATCAATCTTTTCGCCAGAGAGTTCTTTTATAACATTTTCTATCCTTGATTTTCTGTATCCTACACAGGCGCCGATAGGGTCAATTTTTTCATCGGTTGAGGCAACGGCTACTTTTGAACGAGAGCCTGGTGTCCGGGCGATTGCCTTGATTTCAACCACTCCCTCTTTAATTTCCGGAACTTCTCGGGCAAGCAATTTACGAAGGAATTCCGGGTGAGTTCGAGAAAGATAGACTCGTGGTCCGATCGGGGTTTTCTCTACTTTATAGACATAGGCCTTTATCGGCAAACCTTGACGGTAATGATCTGTTTTCAATTGGTCGCGATTGAGGAGAACTGCCTCAATTAATCCCAGATTTACAATAATCTCTCGTTCGCCAATGCGCTGGATTGTCCCAGTAACAATTTCGCCCTTTTTCCGGCTGTATTCCTCAAAAAGTCGGTCTCGTTCTGCCTCACGAAGTTTAAGCACAAGTTCATCAGATGCCTTACGAATGGCGATTCGTCCCAATTCGTCTAACGGAATTTCTACGCGCATAACATCACCAATCTGCGCGCTCGGATTAGTTATTTGTGCTTCCTCCAGGGTTATTTCCTGCCCGGTGTTATTGACACGATCAACCACTTTTTTTATCAAGAATACACGAATTTCACCTGTTTCAGGATTGATCGTTACATCTGCTTCTGTCCCTGGACCGAAACGTCTCTTGAGTCCAGCGACAAGACTTATTTTAAGTATTTCACAAACATAGGTAATGTCAACATTCCTGATTCGGGCTATCTGAGCGATTAAGTTAGCAATTTCTTTATTGTTCATAATCTTCCTTTTTTGTTTTTTGGAGAAGCCAATTTGGAACGTCTTTCCCGCACCAATGAAAGGCACTTTCCAATGTTATGGCTATTTCCTTCATGTAATATAATAATATAATATACTCAGTTTAAAGATAGTCAAGATTATTGCTTTTAATAGTTAGGTTATACTTAAGACAGGTGACAACAACGTAACTAACAGGTGTCGCAAGGTTTAACCTATTATAATAGCGCAAGTTAAACGGTTTTGTCCTCGCCCCGATTTTATGGCGGTGGTTTTGCTGTTTTTTAATTTTTTTATTAAGTGGCGATTTTTCAATGTGTTTTATTTTTTGTTTGTTCCTTTATTATTTGGCACGGGTGATGCAAATCTTCCTTGCTGGAGAAGGGGAACGAATGAGGTCACAAGGAAGTATTAGGGAAGGAGAATGAAGGCAGGTAAAGGCTCAGATAATTTTTATTAGGTGTTTATGTTCGCTCTTTACAATTTGGAGTAATTGGTCTGCCGGGCGAGTATCCTAAATTGAATGCAGGTATCGCGAGGCGGATAGAATGAGTTGTCTTGCTTCTTTAAGCAAGCATCTTCTCTGTTCATTTGACTCTCTCGTCAAGCCTGTTTGTTAGGATTATTGCTTATTCTTTCTATCCGCCCACCAATATTAGTGGGTTGAGGAGGGAGGGATACCGTTTCATTTTTAGTTGGGAGGGAGAATATAAACAGGGGACCGGCGGACCCGCCCGGAGCTTAGTGAGTATATAAGAACCTTTGGTGAGATCAAAAGTTAGCGGGCGGGTTCGCAAAATATTTCCAGGGGCCGGCATCTTAGCCTCCTTCTTGGGATTTTTAGCCCACGCCCAAGTCCTACCAATACGGCCCCTTTTGTCTCGCCCGGTGGACCACAATTTTGGTGGAGCTGGGCTATCCCTGAAGGGTGTTCTCTTCTAATATTTAGAGATTGCCGCCGTTATTATAAAAATCAGGCACTCTGGGGCGCTCACAGGGTAGCATCGGCTCCTTAAAATTAACTTTTAAATAAGGGGGTAAGCAAGATGTTGAGGGGTAATTATAACAATAAAAACTCCAGTGTATTATTAGTCTTTTTGCTATTGTGGGGCATTGCCGGTCCGGGCTGTCTAAAACCACCAGCTTTACCTGATTGGGATGTAGTGGTAACTGTTCCAGTTTTCAATGACTCTATACAAATGTGGGAATTTTTCACAGATACAAGCAAGTTTTTGTTACAACCGGACTCATCATTTGTATTTAACTGGGGGCACTCATTCGGACCGGTTTATGTTGATAGTGTCTTTACGGTATTCAACTCGCAAAAGTGCTATAGGTTGGAGGTATCCGATTTATTATTTGGGTCGCTATATGGTGGTAGGTCGGGACAGGGGGTAGCTCAATTCTTGAACATTTATATTCCTGATTCTGGATTAATCATTCAGGTCCCGGCAATAGAAACATCACTGGCGCTTTGCTGGGATTTGGTTGATATCAAATTTCTGGAAATACTTGAGGGTACTGTTGTTTTTAAGATAACTAACCGTACCCCGTGGAGCTGGGAGCGGTTATTAATTCAGACGAATGGCATCGTTGGTGTGTTTTCCAATATAGCTCCGGGCGAAACCAAAACCCAAAGGTTAAGACTCGGAGGGGTGGAATTGAACAGCCCTCTTGTCTTTCAAGTTGATTTAGCGACACTCGGGACAGGAGAGGAGTTGGTGAGAGTTTTTTCTTCGGATAGTATTATTTTTGAGGTCGAGTTTGACTCGCTTAGGATAGGTTATGGCAAATTGAGACCAAGAGATATGCATGGAGAAAAGCGAATAGTAATTAATACAGAAACTACAAAACCAATAAGTATAACTGAGGCACTTTTTGGCAGTGGTGAATGTGAGTTCTTAATCAGTAACAGGTTTGATTTTCCAATTATAGCAAGTTATGAGGTTCAAAAACTGGGAATTGCGTCATCTGTTACAATAGAATCAAACAAGGAGGTGGTAGTTAGTTTTAATTTAACCGGACTCAGTGTAAATAACCGGGGACGGATTAATGGTTTATTTGACTTTTTTCTAAGGATGTTTCTCGATTCTACCAACGATTATATTGAGTTGCCCAAGGGTAGTGGGGTTGATATAACTTACACGATTAATAACCCCTGTATTCAAAGGTTGAGTGGAACAGTTCAGTTACCCATGTATGTCGCAGCCCATATTGAGACTTTAAAATTGGGGACACCGTTTTTCGTACGGGGGTGTCGGTTTTCTGAGGCGGAGCTTCTTCTGGAGATGAGCAACAGGATAGGATTTCCAATGGCGGTCTATTTATTCATCAGATCGTATTGTAACGACGTTCCAGTTCTTACTGCTCAACATGTTATTGAATTGTTACCAGGAGCGCTTAATGAGCCAGGATTTGTTAACGCAACGATTCCGATTAAGGAATTTTTCAATGTTGGTCCTGATTTTATCACCTTTGAATATTATATTAGATTGTATGGGCAGGGAGAGTTTGAACAAGGTCAGTTTCTGGGTGGCAATGGAACAATTAATGTTCCATTGCGACTGGCCTTCAGTCCGGACCCAATTTTAACCCCTGAGCGAGAGGTGGTTATTCCCGAAAGCGTCCAGAGTAAGATTGATCAGTATCTATCAGGAGGGCGCTTGGAAATCGCACTTAAAAACGAGACACCGTTAGGGTTTACTGGAAAACTGTTTATTAGAGGCAACAGAGGTGGTGCCTTCGGCGGAAAGGCTTTGATAGACTCTTTAATAATTCCTTTTGCAGTTCCTTCGGGAAATGTTAATCAAAGTGGGCGTTGTGTGTTCGGTCGGGATAGCGTATTGGTAGTTGAGTTAGACAGTACTGCGGCAACAATCTTTCGCCACCAGATGGTAAAGGCTCAGATTGCTTTCGAAGCCTCCACGACAGATACAATAGTTATTTACAGCGGTGATAGAATTTCTTTTACTGCAACGGC
>CAKZPX010000197.1 GCA_937139435.1 uncultured bacterium | reverse complement strand
TCAGATTGAAGATCTGGGAGAGCTGGAAGGTTATCCTAACCGCAATTCACTTCCTTATATTGACCTGTATGGTCTCCATGGTATAAGGACGATGATTCGGGCGACGTTAAGAAATTCTGGTTGGTGCGAAACGATGAAGGCAATTGTTGATCTCGGCTTGATAAAAGACGATAACATTCGCAATGACATTGGCGGAATGACCTATTCTCGCTGGTTGCGAGAGTTTGTACCGGGCAAAGACGACCTGCGCTCGGATGTGGCAGCACGTCTGGGGATACCGGTTGATAGCCCGGTGTTAAAACGACTGGAATGGCTGGGGCTATTTGCAGAGCGACCGCTCGGGCTGAACAGCGGTTCTAATCTGGACATCCTTGCTCAGACGATGCTGGAAAAGATGAGTTACAAACCCAGAGAACGGGATATGATTGTTCTGCATCATCAATTTGAGATTAAGCATCCGGATAAACCGGGTGAAAGGATAACTTCTACCCTGATTGATTTTGGTGAACCGGATGGCGATTCGGCAATGGCGCGGACCGTAAGCCTGCCGGCAGCGATTGCGGTCCGGATGATTCTGGACGGAGAACTTAAACTTGTCGGAGTGCAAATTCCGGTTTCGCCCGAGATATATCAACCGGTTCTTGCCGAGCTGGAGCGGCTTGGCATTCGGTTTAAAGAAAAGGAAGAAAGGCTCGGTTAGGGGTTACCTTCTAAAGTAAATTCCGGAAACGAGAACCAGAAACCGGTTTGCTGAATGTGGTCAATTTCCGCCTGGAGAATATCCATGTGAGCCTGTTCCATTTCCGCAAGACGGATGAAAATCGGGCGGAGGTTTTCCAGTGCGGTGTTTTCTGCTTCCTGGCGATAGAAATTGCGTGCTTCTTTTTCTGCCTCCAGCGCTACCAAGAGGGCATCAAGCCGGTTCTGGCGTTCCCTGCCTTTTATGCGCAAACTTTTCTCCGACAGTTTCGGAAGTAGTTTTTCAAACAGAGAGAGTGGCAACTGTGCCGGCAGAACTTTGCCTTTTTCCTGGAAAGATTGTATTTGTTCTTCGAGGATTTCGCGATGCCAGTATTCGTCCATTGCCAGCCGGATGAATATATCCTTTCCTGCGGTATCTTTTGTTTGCCAGGCAAGTTCCAGGTATCTTTTGAGACTTTCCTTTTCTATTCCGATCGCCAGAGTAAGAATTTCTAATGGTTGCATTCTGTTCGCCATCAGAAAAATGATATAACTTTACGCAGATAAATCAAATAAATCTTGACTTTTATTCAGGCTGTTTTAGAATTTACCTGTGAGGCGCCCGTAGCTCAACTGGATAGAGTGCCGGACTACGAATCCGTAGGTTGCGCGTTCGAATCGCGCCGGGCGCATTTTGATACTATGAGTATTTTGGACGTCAGCAAAGAAGATGAGCGATGGATGCGGGTAGCACTGATGGAGGCGGAAGCCGCACTGGAGGAGGGAGAGGTTCCTGTTGGCTGTGTGATTGTAAAAAATGGTTTACTGATTGGCAGGGGGCACAACCGGGTTGAGACTTTGAAAGACCCTACCGCACATGCTGAGATTCTGGCATTGACCGCAGCAGCAATAAAACTGGCTAACTGGCGATTAACCGGCGCCACTGTTTATATTACATTAGAACCATGCTTAATGTGTACCGGTGCGCTGGTGCTGGCAAGACCGAAAAGGGTTGTTTTTGCCAGTCCGGACCCGAAATTCGGGTGCCTGGGTTCGCAATATGATATTGCTGGCGATAATCGTTTTAATCACCGCTTTGCTGTAACCGCCGGCGTGCTTTTGGCAGAATCAGCAACCCTGCTGCGCAATTTCTTTAAAATTCAGCGACAGTTAAAAAAGGGAAGAGCCTAATTGGTTTTAAAGGAGAGATGGCCGAGTGGACGAAGGCGCGTGACTCGAAATCACGTATACCCTTCACAGGGTATCGGGGGTTCGAATCCCTCTCTCTCCGGGTGTTTTGAGAAGGTGAGGAAATTTTGAACGAATTAACGCCGAGAATGCTATTAACTTTTATTTTCCTTTTGTCCGGTATTGCGTCCGGCGAGAGGTTGATACTTACCCGAAAACCCAATGTGTCGCGCAGCGAACAGGTTGAATTTAGTAAACGACTGATCCCGGCGCAAACGGTCATGCAAAACCGAACCGCACCATTTGCTCGTTTTCGCTATCATATTTCGGATAAAGATCGGGCGCGGATTGAAAAACTTCGCAATGATGGTGTGGACACAGTGCGGGTTCTGTGCTTGAGGGTGGAATTTGTTGAAGATACTACACCTCTGACAACCGGCAATGGTAAGTTTGACACGCTGGGTTTTCTTTCTCCTGATTCAGGATTGTTTTACGACCCACCGCATTTCAAAAGGTACTTTGAAAGGTTGATGGAGGGGTTACGGAGTTATTATCTCGCTCAGTCTCTGGGTAAACTTTATATTGAGTTTACCGTTATGCCCGGGGGCGAAAAAGACGCCTACCAGTTGCCCAGACAGATGCAATATTACGGAGATACCATTTCTTATGAGGGGATTGAGTTTGGTTTGGTGCGTTTAATGCGGGATGCACTGAAGGTTGCTGATGCTGATCCGGCGTTCAGATTCAGTGATTACGACGAAATTATTATCTTCCACGCCGGGAGCGGTTTACAATCCGACTATGCGGCGGATGGGAAATGGGACAGCCCTTATGATCTCTTGGCAGGAGAGATCCCGTCCGGGGCGTTAAAGGCGTATCTCGGTGTACCTTATATCCTGGTTGATTCAGGAAGGACACGTGTTGAACAGGCAACTGTTCTACCCGAGATGATGCGACAGGATACGCTGACCGAATTCGGTCAGACCAATCTTGCCGGTATGATAGGACTGGCGGGTACGCTGGCACATGAATTTGCCCATCTACTGGGCGCTTATGACCTTTATGATGTTACCGGCACTACAATGGGTGTCGGAGCGTGGAGTCTGATGGGTTATGGTGGCTGGTTAGGCGATTACGCCGCCGGTGCTCCCCCCGGTGTTCTCCCTGCATTTCTTGATGCTTATCATCGTGTCGCGCTTGGTTTTATAAATCCTATTGTTATCAATATACCTACTGACTCAATCCCGGTATATGCAGCAGCGATGGACACAGCGGTTTTCGCTAACCGTCCCGATACACTCTTTCCGACGGCAATCAAGATACCGATAAATCAATACGAGTACTTTTTAGTAGAAAACCGTCAAACTGAAATAAGCCGACCGGATACAATTATTGTTGATGTTGATGATGGGGTTGTGATTGGTGTTGAATCCAATGAGTATGATTTTTTCCTGCCGGGTTCTGGCATTCTAATATGGCATATAGATGAACGAGTAATCGCTGACTATGGACCCTACAACGCAATTAATATTGACCCGCGACGTAAAGGAGTGGATATGGAGGAGGGGGATGGAATTCAGGATTTTGACGTTCCTTACTGGGAAACATACAACTACCAGTATGAGGTTTACGGTTACAAGTTTGACCCGTTTTCCTTGACGGGGTATAACAACAAGTTTAATGCCAGGACTAACCCTAATAGCGATGGTTACACGGGAAAGACATTCCTTTCGTTAGAAATTATCGGTGAGCGTGACACTACTGTGCGACTGAAGGATACGTTGATTTTTATAAATGTTGGCTGGGATTTGTACCAGACCGGTTTTCCGGTTGATCAGGGCAGGGGTTCAAGTTTCCTTTCAGCATTTGCTGCGGATATTGATGAGGATGGTACAATTGAAATTATTACCGCGGATAGCGCCGGTCAGTTAAGCATCTGGCGACCGGATGGTAGCGGCTTCCGCTATCCTAATGGTGCTTTTGTCAATATTGGCAGTTCTATTGCTGCTGATCTGGCGGTTGGTAATGTTGCCCCGCACCCGGGACAGGAAATTGTCGTCGCCGGGGTTGATGGTAGAGTCCGGATTTATAACACTCAGGGGCTTTCGGTAGCGGTAATGCGCACCTTTGACCGGATAGACGCGGCACCGGTTTTAGTTGACCTGGATGGCGATGGGTTTAAAGATATTGTTGTTGGTTCCAATGATATGAAACTCTATGCCTGGAATTATCGCGGGGAGAATCTTTTTAACTTTCCAGTTAATATCGGTTCCGGGATTCGCGCACCGGTAGCGGTAACCGATACAGTCTTACCGAGAATCGCCCTGCTTACTGACGACAGCCGGCTGTTCCTCTTTAATCACGATGGTTCGGTAGTCACCGGTTTTCCTTTACTGCTGGGTAATTCGCCATTTTATAGTTCCGCTCAGCCAGTGATTGCCGATTTTGATCGGGATAGTATATTAGAAATTGCGGTGGTAGCAGGTGGTGAACATAACTATCGGCTTTATATTGTCGAACAGAATGGAACCATTATCTTTCAATCGCAAGAATTGATAGAAAACCCATTTTTCGGAACGCCAGCAGTTATGGATGTTAATAATGATGGGTATCTTGATGTTGTTCTTGCTGCCCGGCACAAGATTTTTGCATTTAACCGTAACGCCACTCTGGTGACCGATTATCCTCTTGTTCACGATTCCACCTACGAGGTTAAAGAACTGGTTGGTAACTGGATAGTTACCTACGATGTTTCATTTAATTATGTATCCTCACCAATTCCGGTAGATTTGAACGGTGACGGACAGCAGGACATCGTTATCGGTTCACCGGAATACGGTCTTTTAGGATATAACGGAATCTCAGGCAGGATAATGAATTACTTCCCGCTGATGACCACTGCCGGAGTAAGAGCCACACCGCTAACTTATGATATAGATGGGGACGGTAAACTGGAAATTGCCGTCGGCGCCGATAATGGTATTTTCTATGTCTGGAAAATTCCTGATGCCTACGCCAATGAAAATTGGTTCTGCATCTATCGCGACCCCTGTCATACCGGATTAGTCCCGGTTGCACAATTACCGGCGTTACCCCCTTCTTCCGCACCGACTTTAGCCTCTTTTTATCTTTATCCCAATCCCGCAAAGAGAGAAGTTCAAGTACGGTATCGTCTTGGGGAACTGAACGACGTGCAGGCATGGATAATGGTTTTAAATTTAAGTGGACAGCCAGTTATAAAAGAGTTTGAGACCCGGGTTACTCCTGGTGTGGATAACGAGACCTTTCTTGACCTGAAGGGGATCGCACCTGGGCTTTATATTGTGCGTCTGCGAGTAAAGACCCAGGAAAAAGAGGAGATAAAGTTTACTAAACTGGCAATCCTCAGATGATCATCGTCTCATTTCTTTCCATACTGTTGCTAACGGGTTTGCCACCAGATTTTTTTCACCGCGGGAGTTACATTATAGCAGATTCAATTCTGGATAGATATTGCGCTTCTATTGTTAAACAGAGAGAAAGAAAAAGTTATCCCGGAAGATTTTCAAAAGATAGCGTTATTCGTCCGGACTTTCTGTGTAATGATGATACAGCCGGAGGTTGTAAGCAGATGGTGCCCGATATCGCTGCCGGCAGGGACGGAACATTTATCATTTGCTGGTGTGACTTTCGTGATGGTGATGCTGATGTGTGGTTTCAGCGGTTTGATTCAACCGGGCAACCTTTAGGAAGCAATGAGCGAATAAACACCGATGTAACTCTGGGATGGCAGGGAGACCCGGCAGTAGGAATATCTCGGGAGGGTTGGTTTCTTTTTTCCTGGGAAGATCGCCGTCAGATAGGAAATTCTGATGTGTTCTGTCAGCGTTTTGCTGGCGAGGGTCTAAGGGTGGGAGATAATTTCCGGGTAAGTGATTCCACTGCTTCCGGTGACCAGAGTATTTCCGCACTGCATATCGCTCCGAATGGAACTACGCTTGTGGTATGGGATGACCGGAGACATGGTCTGGGGGGTGATATTTTTGCCCAGTGGTTAAATCCAGATGGTTCATTAAGGGGAGAAAATTTTCGGGTAAATGATGATGCAATTGGCTGGGCAAATCAATACGAACCTGATGTTGAAGGAGATAGTACGGGAAATTTTATTGTTGTCTGGATGGATGGTAGGGGTAGAAATTCCCGAGATTGGAATATTTTTGGTCAGCGTTTTAAAAACGATGGAACAAGGCTGGGCACTAATTTTCAGGTTACCACCGATGACAGTATTCAATGGGCACCGCGGGTTGCGGTAACACCCTCTGGAAGATTTCTGGTTTGCTGGGATGATTCTCGCAGGGGACAGTGGGATGTTTACGCTCAGTTTTTTAACAGTAACGGGCAACCAGTAGATACAAATTTTCGTGTAAACAGAGATGGGACGAACACGACGCAAAACGTGGGTGATGCAGCAGCAAATAGTTATGAAGAGTTTCTTGTCATCTGGACTGACGGAAGAAGTGGCAATGATGATATTTATGCGCAGAGGTTTAATGTTAACGGGGAACGTTTGGGAGAAGAAATAAAAATAAATGATGATAATGGAACAGCGCGCCAGTATTCTCCTGTGGTAACGTCGTCTTCTGATGGACGATACTGGATTGCCTGGGTTGATGAACGGGAGGGAAACCCTGATATTTATTCTCAGCGACTGACACGGGATGGAAGAAAAATCGGTAGTAACTTCCGCGTTAATAGTGATTTTGCCAGTTCCCATCAGCGTGTTTCATCAATAGGGATGGAAAGGAAGGGTAATATCTTAATTGCTTGGGAGGATGAAAGGGGTAGTTCCTGTGATATTTATTGTACGGTATTAGATTCACTGGGACGAGAGATTCAACCCAATCTAAGGGTTAATAATGACACATGGGGAGGTGCAGGACAGTATTACCCGAGTGCTGCCGGCGGCAATGGCAGATTCCTTGTTGTCTGGACTGATGGAAGAGATAACTGGAATATCTACGGTCAGTTTTTCGATCGGCAGGGGAGAATGCTGGGCGATAATTTCCGGGTTAATTCAGATTCGGGTGATGCTCATCAGTGGTATCCTTATTGTGCAATGGATTCCTTTAACCGGGCAGTGGTTGTCTGGATGGATTTCCGTGATGGAGTAACGAGAATATATGCCCGACTTTACGACCAAAATGGATTGCCGGTTGGAAGCGAATTTCCTGTGGCGGATACTGTGGTTAGCGGTTATTATGCAAGCGTGGCGATGAACTCTATTGGAAACTGGGTAGTAAGCTGGATGGATTACCGTGGCGGTAATAGTGATATTTACTGTCAGTTATTTCGTCCTGACGGCACAAAAATTGGGAGTAACATTAAAGTCAACACTGACGCGGGCAGTTTCTACCAGGGATTTCCTGCCTGTGCGATAAGTGACAATGGTAATATTGCTATTGCCTGGGAAGATACGAGGAACAACAGTTATGATATTTACTTACAATGGTTTGATTCACTGGGTACGCAGCTGGGAGACAACGAAAGGGTAAACGATGATCCCGGTGGGGTGGATTGTTATTCTCCCAGTTGCGCCTTTGACCAGCAGGGCAGACTCGCAGTTTTGTTTAATGACGAAAGAGAAAATCCCGGTAATCCGCAGATATATTGCCAGCGGTTCAAGGAAGACAGGACGAGGATTAGTTACAATGCCAAGATAAACGAACCCAATTTGTTTCCGAAAAACACCCATTGGACTGTAGGACAGAGTATTGCCGCAAATAACTCAAGAGTTGTTTTTACCTGGACCGACAACCGGCGCCACCTGGGCTGGGACATTTACGCCAAAATCACTGATTGGAATCTGATTGCAATAGAAGAAAATATAGTTGGAAAGAAGACAGAGAAAATGCTTATGCCAACGGTAATACTTAAACATAAGCAGATTAAATTTCCTCCCAAAACGATGGTAGAGATATATGATGTTAGCGGGAGAAGAATAAAGAAAGTATTTAGTGGTAACGAAGGTTTACTGGTAGATTTTAGATCGTTCACTTCCGGGGCGTATTTCTGTATCTTTACTCAGGAGGGGCGCGTGGAAGCAAGAAAAATAATTATAAAATAATTGGAGGTGAAAAATGAATATTATTATTTCCATTTTTGTGATAATGCTACCAACTGCTGAACATAGCGTAAATCGAGGAACTGCTTCAATAGTTTCAGCGGTGCTACCCGGAATGGGGCAGATGCTATCCGGAGCGCAAACCCGGGGCGAAGTAATGCTCTGGGTGGACGGTGCTCTCTGGGTAACATGGGCGGGTTTTTCTTGGTATCGGACTACTAAAGAAGAGGATGCCAGGTTGGTAGCCAGAAGTCGTGCCGGAGCAGATATTAGTATTAAAGATCCGAAATACTACAGACTTTTAGAACGGTATAATAATGCCGAGGAATATAACGAGGACATTCGTCGGGAAGCGAGAGAATTGTATCCTGATGACCCGGATGCCCAGCGCAGGTATTATGAAAGTCGAGGGTATTTTGGCAATGGGCAGTGGCACTGGGATTCCGATTCCACCCGCATCTACTCTTACTGGCAGAAGCGAAAACAGGCGCGAGCAGCGGGGATGACAGCAAGTTTTTTGGCTGCGGGTCTGGTTTTAAATCGGCTGGTAAGTTTTATTGATTGTATGTTTTTCCTTTCCGATAATACCAGGGAGCCAAGACTCGGGGTTAGAACAACTCCTGACCAGAATGGTCTGGTTGTGTGCTGGCGGTTTTGACCGATGAAAGACTCGGCAACATTGGTTGATTACCTGGTAATTGGTTCCGGAATTGCGGGTCTGTGGTTTGCCTGGAAGGCAGATCGTAACAAAAGAATTCTCATTGTGACCAAAAAAGACAGTCCGGAATCAAACACTAACTACGCACAGGGGGGAATCGCTGCTGCTGTAGCAGAAAACGACGCACCCAGGTTGCATTATCAAGATACTGTTAGAGTCGGTTCCGGGCTCGCTCATCCTGATGTTGTTACGCTGGTGACTGCCGCAGGACCGCGATTAGTGCGAGAACTGTGGGACCTGGGAATTAAGTTTACTACCCGCAGGGAAACAGATGGAAAAGTAGAATTTGATTTGGGACAGGAGGGGGGGCATCGACGGCGACGCATAGTTCATGCTCGAGATGCCACCGGATTTGAAATAGAACAAGGGTTATTAAAAGCGGTCAGGGCACGGGGAGATGTTACCATATGGGAAGAACATCTTGCGGTTGACCTGCTTATTGATGAAGAAAGGAAGTGTTGTGGTGCTGATGTACTCGATAAATCAACTGGCGAATTGAAAAGAGTATATGCCCGCTTTTGTCTTTTAGCGACGGGGGGCGTTGGTCAGGTCTATCGTCATACGACAAACCCCGCTATTGCTACTGGCGACGGTATTGCGATGGCATATCGTGCCGGTGCCAGAATCGCTAATATGGAATTTATTCAATTTCATCCTACCACTCTTTTCGGTCATAGAATTAATGATCGAGTTTTCCTTATATCTGAGGCAATCAGGGGCGAGGGCGCGGTTCTAAAAACTATTGACGGTAAAGATTTTATGCCCGCATATCACCCCGATGGTTCACTGGCACCAAGGGATGTTGTTGCCCGGGCAATCGCCACCGAACTTGCCAGGCGAGGCGAGGAGTTTGTGCTTCTGGATTGTACCAGCATTGAACCATCAAAGTTACGCGAACGTTTTCCTAACATTTACAAAACCTGTCTTAGTTTTGGGATTGATATTACCAGACAACCAATTCCGGTTGTACCGGCAGCTCATTATGTCTGTGGTGGGATTGTCGTTAATACCTGGGGAGAAACGTCTATCAAAAGATTATTTGCCGCTGGTGAATGTGCCTGTAGCCGGTTACACGGTGCCAACCGTTTAGCTTCAAATTCGTTGCTGGAGGCGCTTGTTTTTGCCGAAAGGGCAGCAATGAAAGCAAATGAAGAAATTGTTGAAGAAGAATCTATTTCTTTTGAACGTTTAGGTGGTGGAGATAGGATTTCTTTTATTAAAGAAGCAGGGCACGATAAACAGGCGGTAATAGATGAATTGCTTAACCGACTGCGTAATTTAATGTGGTATTACGCGGGGATTGTACGTTCCGACAGTGGGTTGAGGGAAGCGGATGTACAGCTGGCGAGAATGGCGGCTGAGTTGGAACGGTTTATTCCGAAAAACATTTCTATCCCGATTCTGGAACTGCGGAATATGATTACAGTAGCTAAATTAATAGTTGCATGTGCATCACGGCGTCCGGAATCAAGGGGGTTGCATTATAATCAGGATCACCCTTTTCCTGATGAGCGGTTTGAAAGGGATACAGTGGTTTCAAAGGACGATCTGGGTTTCGTCGTTTGACGCTAAAAAAAAGCAAGTCTACGGATTTTGACAAGTTTCCAGTTTTAGTTGAATTCAGTCATTATTTACTTGTTGAACGGGGGGTTAGTAAAGTCTCGGTGGATTGTTACCTGACTGATGTCAAACAATTTCTTTCAGACAATCCGAAAATTGCCGGCAATTTACATTTATTGAACACGGCGATATTAAGACGGTTTATCCGAAAGATGTCAGAGTTTGGTGCCGCGCCGGCAACTGTTGCTCGTAAGTTAGTATCTTTGCGAATATTCTGTGAATTTCTGGAAAGTGAGATGCAGTTAAGTCCCAATCCTGCAGAAGATTTAAAACTCCCACGGCAAAGGAGAAGATTGCCCGAGACATTAACCCAGAGCGAGATAAACCAGTTAATTCAAGACACTGAAAAGGGAAAAAACTATTTTTGGGGATTACGGGCAAAGGCGCTTTTGGAAGTTGGTTATGGAGCGGGTTTACGGGTGTCAGAACTGCTGAATTTGAAGATTTCTGATATTGACCTTCAGGAACGTTTTGTTCGCGTATACGGAAAACGCTCCCGGGAAAGATTTGTCCCGCTGGGGAAACCGGCAATTGACGCGGTTAAAGATTATCTTGCTTTCGGGCGAGGATATTACGTCCGGAAGAGGGTGAGTCCGTATTTATTTATTAACAGGCGGGGCGAGAAACTGACGAGAATGGGGTTCTGGAAAATCCTGAAGACCTGCGTTACTCTTGCTGGAATTGAACGACGCGTTACTCCTCATACCCTTCGGCATTCATTCGCCACTCATCTTCTGGAAGGTGGGGCAGATTTAAGAGCTGTGCAGGAGATGCTGGGACATGCTAATATTGCGACCACACAGATTTATACTCATGTAGATCGTGTTTATCTGCGGGAGGTGTATCGGACATTTCATCCTCGAGGATAGCGAATTTAAACAATCAAAACGCCAAAGGTTCCCCGAACAACCCTACCAATCTTTCTTGCCCCTGGAATTTTACGCAATACCTCTTCTCCTTTATCGGGGTTAACAAATATCACCATTCCTATACCCATATTAAATGTGCGATACATTTCTTCTTCCGGGACATCTCCTAATTTTTGGAGCACCTGAAAGATTGGGGGGATGCGCCAGGATGATTTTTTGATTATACACGACGTTTCCGCGGGAAGGATGCGCGCAATGTTGTCATAAAAGCCGCCACCGGTTATATGGGCAAGGGCTTTTATTTTTTTCAGCAAAGGGTAAAGGACTTTTAAATATGAGCGGTGAGGACGAAGCAGTTCATTTCCTAATGATCGTTTTAATCCCTTGATTTCTGAGTGTACTGAAAGGTTGTGTCGTTCAAAAAAAACCTTGCGGGCGAGGGAGTACCCGTTGGTATGCAGCCCATTGGATGGTATACCAATGAGCCAATCGCCGGGATTCAATCTTTCCGGGTTGACAATATTATTAAACTCTACCCCTCCCACGATAAATCCAACGAGGTCAAAGTCTCCTGCAGGATAAATATCGGGCATCATCGCTGTTTCGCCACCTATGAGAGCACAGTTATTCTCCTGGCATGCTCTGGTTAATCCCTTTACTATCGCAAGCAGCTGATTGCTGGAGAGATCGGAATGGGCAATATAATCAAGAAAGAAGAGCGGTCTTGCCCCCAGAGTAAGAATGTCGTTAACACAGTGATTGACAATATCTATTCCTACAGTATCGAACTGCTGCATTTCCCTTGCTATTAAAATCTTTGTTCCCACGCTGTCACAACTTGCCACTAAAACTGGATTTTTACCGCTTGGTGCTTTAAACAATGCACCGAAAAGTCCTATTTCGGAAAGAACTGCGGGAGAAAATGTTGAACGAACCATTTTGCCAATAGCGTTTTTGACTTTATTCATTCGGTTGATGTCTACACCAGCATCACTATAGCGCATAGGTTAAAATTTAATTAATGCTTACCCCTGGTCAAGAAAAACTCCTGTATGGATTTAGATGTCAGTAGCAGAAAATGGATACTCGAGACATGGTTGTAAAACATATCCGAACCAAATTTCCGGTAAAACACGGATTAACATCAAGAGTAATAAACAACAATCACGTTAGAAATAGTAAACCGGTTGAACGATTATCTTAACAGATGGAACAAGGCGTTCTTATAATTCTAAATTTGAATCTAATATCATGGTAGAGGTTAAATTAGATGATAATTCCCGGGTAATCCCCGGGATAACTTTTTAAACTATTTTCCAGCGCTCGATTTAAGATAACCGCCGGTAAATAAATATGTTAACCATAGTAAACCATCACCGGGATGTGTTCTTTCACGTCTATAAATAATTAGCGTAAGAAGTTGTTTAACAGCAGGGATGGATGATTTTTAGTAACCCCAGCGACGGGTGCGTTTGCCCCAGGTTTCCTGATACACAAGGGTAATAATAAGCTGACCGATAGTTTCCTTAAGAACACCGGATGGCGTGTTGCCTTTACGGGACACTATCCTTCCGGTCAGGTCAATAGCACCAAAATGGAGTATGGGGAAAGATGTACCAATGGTTAGGGCGTCCTCCTGAATTGTTCCTCCGGTAGTTTTAACCGGACAATACCATCTGCCCCGTGAGTAGGCAAGACGTAATGGGTGGTTAGAAGGGAGGAGATGGTCTATTCCGACCCTGCCATTCACCCCATTCTGATAGCCAGCGTTAAAACCATCAATTTTTGTATCGGACCATGGGTACAGGTCTATACCCAGATTAAGCTGAGTTTGGGGCAAAAAATTGATTGCCGTTCCCAGATGAAGTGTATGGGATAGTTGCAATTTGTAGGTACGAATTGAATCACCGGTTATTCCGTGGATATGTCTGACCCTGCGAGCGGTAATTGTCTTTGGAGGTTCATAAGTTACGGCGAATATAATTGGATTAAATTGAATTGTGGCACCGATGCGTGCCGAACTGGCAGAATAAGCAATTTCAATGGTATCAGTAGAAATTGCCGCCGACCCGATGTGAAAATGCCAGTTTTCCCGGGAACCACCAATCTGTTGTTGAAACTGAATTCCGATACAGAAATGGTCAAGAAATGATTGAGCGACTCCAGCGTTGAGAGAATAAATTCCGCCCCGACTCTGGATATGATATCGGGGTGTTGTATCGGATAATGATTCAGTCCAGATGTTAAAGTCCTGATTGAAGGATTCGTCGATGTTAAAGATAATCCTTGTTCGGGAAGGAAGAGGGATAGCGCCATAAAACGCTTCGGGTCTGACATTGCCTATTGCCCGGGTCATATTTCTTTCCCTGCCAATGACACCAATTCCTGACAGGGAAATACCCAGTATAGTTTTGTTAAGGCGGATATGAGCCCCCGGATTGTGAAACGAAAGGGCACAAGGACTTACAGTAATATTTCCTGCTGTTAGTTCACCCAAACCCTCGGTATTAAAGAAGGATTGAGCGGAGAGCGAATTAAATAGCAGAATCGGGATGATAAGGAGTGCAAAAAATGATCTACTCATCGGGTGAAACGGTCAGAAGGAGGAAGGATGTAATGGATTTTAAGCCGGGGAGCAGATGGCCCGGAGCGAAATATCTTTATGCGGAAAGGTTTGAGGTTTTCCGGTTCGGCGGTTAATAGCATCCCGTAATTAGGACAGGAGTCCCGGTAAGAAGCCCATTTTTGGATTAACCCGCTGATTTCAAATTTGATTACGCTATCACCATCCTTCGGAACATAACTGCTTCTGGCTGAAGGTGTTTTTTCAAATGCAGTGTATTTCCCTCGTTGAGAATATGATTCTGTTAAGCGATGGATACCAATCCAGAGCTTTTCAGACCGATAATAAAGGGTCTGGGGTTTAAAAGACAATTCGGCACGGGCGATGGTTGCAGAATCAGGTATTGATTCCAGAGCGAACCAGAGCCAGGTGCGAAAAGCGACACCCGAGCCAACAATTAATTCACCAGGGTTTATCCTTATATCAAGGGAGTCAATAATGTGGGCATCTTCCGATGCGTAATAAGTGCGTTTCTTGCCGTCAGCATAGGTAAAGACGATACGAGGAGACGTTTTGGTGACGGCAAGTGTTGCGATACTGGTGAAACCGGTATCTGACGGGAAAATAATTATACCATACGAATTTCGGACAAGTGTATTGAGATATTGCCGATTAAGTTCCACAATAGTAGAGTCCTTTTCCAGTCTGCCCTGACCTAGAGTAAAAGCCCAGTAATCTCCTCCTGGTCTCATCCAGCGGTTAGTGGAGTCAGCCATCCACCAGGTAACACCACTCGTTGCCCATTCTGTAGAGCAGGCACGACAGATAAAGTTCATCGGGGTGCTGTCCAATGGATAGAGAATTAATTGAACCGAGGTTACGGAATCAAGGGAACTGTCAGCGAGAGAAAAATTTATCAGCACCCTTGATTCGTACTGATTATCTTTTCCCAGAAGGAGGTAGTCAGCAAAGCCAAGCGGTACGAACCGGGCATAGGTATCCAGACTTTCCGGAATAAGTTCAATTGTTGACGTCTCGGGTAAATCGCGCATCTGCTCCGAACCTACCGGAAGGGTATTACAACCGATAATGAAAATGGCGAATCCAATTATAAGATGCTTCATTGGGTAGTTTCTTCTGAGGTTAATGCTTGGGCGATATGAAAGGATAACTGGTCTTTTACCGCCTGATAAGCGGTGCGGATCGCATTCTTTAACGCCTGGGGAGTGGAACGTCCGTGGGCAACAACGATATTCCCCTTTATGCCCAGCATCAGGGCACCACCATGTTCCTGATAGTCCATCCTGCCGATGAACTCTTCCAGCACCGGTTTTGATAACCAGCGCCGCAGACGATATTTTGATTCCGATTCAAGGTAGTCTGCCAGCAGTTTCCGGAGGATTTCCGCCAGCCCTTCACCGTACTTTAGCAGCACATTGCCAACAAAACCGTCACATACTACTACATCCACCTTTCCGGTAAGAATCTCATTTCCTTCAACATTGCCCACAAATTTCAGGTCACTCTGTTTGAATAGTTGATGTGTGTTGATCGTCAACTCATTTCCTTTTGTTTCTTCCTGTCCAATGTTCAAAAGTCCAACCGATGGATTGGCTTTGTGAAAGAGAAACCTTGCTGCAGTTGTTCCCATCATCGCAAACTGCAACAACTGAAATGGTTTGGTATCAACATTGGCGCCAACATCAAGAACCAGCGTACTCCCTTTTATTCTGGGGAAAAGAACCGCCAGAGTGGGACGATGGACACCGGGGATCGATCCCAGGGTCGTTAAAGCAAAAGCCATTACCGCACCAGTATTTCCAGCACTTACTACCGCATCGACCTTACCCTGCTTATGTAATTCCATGCAGAGAGCGATTGAGGAATTGCGCTTCTTCTTTATCACTTCATTGGGCGCCTCGTGCATCCCGACAACCTCGGGTGCCGGTACCAATTCTACCCGTTCCGAAGGTAAATTTTGCGTTTCCTCAATAATTTCCTGTTTACCAACAACGACCATGGTAATATCAGGAAATTCTTTGAGGGCTAATTCTACTGCTTCCAGTTCGGCTCGGGGGGCGTTGTCCGAGCCCATCGCATCGAGAGCAATCCGCACCGAATGTTACTCTTTTTCTTTTGTTATTTCTACTACCGGTTTTCCTGCATAATAACCACAGTGCGGGCAGACACGGTGGGGCATTTTGGGTT
>CAKZPX010000196.1 GCA_937139435.1 uncultured bacterium | reverse complement strand
AGCTTTGCCGCCTCCACCTCCATCGCCACGTCGGCAATCGCCCTGGCGGTCTGCTGGGACATTTCCTTTCCCTTTGTCCAGTTGAGGAGTGTATCCAGGGCTGTCTGTGCCATTCCGAGACAGAAGGCGCCGATGGATATTCTGCCGCCATCCAGAGTCTCCATAAATATCCGATAGCCATCGTATTCAGCGCCGAGCAGGTTTTCCCGTGGGACAAACAGGTCTTCAAATGCCAGTTCCACAGTGTTGGACCCCCGCAAACCCAGTTTGTTTTCTTCCTTGGCAACTGTGAATCCGGAGGTTGTGGTTTCTACGATAAAGCAGGTTACACCCTTGCGCCCGAGTTTTTTATCCAGGGTGGCAGCGACAACCACGGTGCCGGCAAAACCAGCGTTAGTAATAAACCTTTTTGAACCGTTGAGGATATACCCGTGTTCTGTTTTTCGGGCGGTGGTTTCAATTCCGGCAGCATCGCTACCAGCATTGGGTTCGGTAAGACCAAAGGCGCCCAGATATTTCCCCTGTGCAAGAGGTGGGATGAATTTCTTCTTTTGTTCCGGTGTGCCGAATTTGAATATGGGATAGGTGCCCAGTGAAGTGTGAGCAGCAAGGGTCAGCCCGGTTGCAGCACAGGCACGGGATATCTCTTCCACCGCAATCGCATAGGCAAGATGGTCAAGTCCCTTACCCCCCAGGTCTTCTGGCCATGGAATTCCAAGGTAGCCTCGTGCTACCATGTCCTTTACATTCTGGGCAACAAACTCTCCACGTGCATCGTACTCCTTTGCCCGGGGCGCGATGACCGTCTGGGCGAACTGCCGAACCTCATCCTGGAATTTTTGATGTATCGGCGATAGGAGCAAGTTATCCCCCTTAATTAAATGTAATAATGATCCGGGTCTACTTCGGTACGCAGGATATGGAGCTGTTCCTCGGTGGGTTCGGGATTGGTGACGATATTGTCCGCAACAAGCAATTCAAAGCCGGTGTTCTTCTTTACATCTTCCACCGTGACACCGGGGTTAAGACCGATAAGCCGCATCCGTTTTGATACCGGTTCAAAATCAAGCAGCGCCAGATTGGTGACCACCCGGTGCGGACCGCTATCAGGAGGTAATCCTGCCTTTTCCCGGGCACCCGGACCGGTAAGATAACCCGGGGTGGTGAGAAAGTCAACTTTCGGGACAAACCGCCTTGGGTCGTGCTGTCGGACGATAATGATGTTTTTCCAGCAATTGGAGCCGACATCATTAGCACCACCTGAACCCGGAAGTCGAACCTTGGGTGGCCAGTAGTGTCCAATGACGGTGGTGTTGAGGTTTCCGAACATATCAATCTGGGCAGCACCAAGAAATCCATAGTTGATGAAGCCCCTCTGGGCGGTTTCCATAATATCGCAAATTCCAGAAGCAGCGACTGCTCGATGAAATGTTCTGGATTCACCCACTGCCAGGGGCAGGCGTTCAAGCGAGGCACCGGTGCCGCCAAACTCAAATATTGCCACAAGATTAGGAGCGTGGGTCTTCTTTGCCAGTGCGGCGGCGAGCATCGGGATACCGGTACCGATGAAGGCGGTAGTACCATCCTCCATCAGGCTTGCTGCGAGACAGATAAGAAATTCAACATCGTTATACCTGTTCATTAGCGACCTCCAATCTGGCTTTCCAGGTTTTTTAGTCTTTCTTCTCCGACCAGCTGGATGTACTCCGCATGATTTTTACAGCCATAAACCCATTTTTCTAAATAGGCTCTGGTTTTTTCCGGGTCAGCAGAGTCTTTATAGAACTGGTTGAGATGTTCTTCGTCGCGCCAGTAGCGATAGCACATTTCACCGGGATGTGAGCCGTATTTTGCCGGTACAACCGCATCTACCAGATAGTAAGGAATAATGGTGCGTTCTGGATACTTTCTAATCTCTTCATTAGAAATTATTTCCTCAGCGGAGACGATCAGAGTTTTGGAGGCACGGGCGAGTTCAAATGCGAAGCCGGATATACCTTCAATGCGGCAGTTACCAAACTCGTCTGCCTGATGGACATGGATAAAGCCGACATCAAGATAAAGTGCCGGCAGGAGACAGACCGGTTTGCCGGTCCAGGGGTCTTTTACTACCTTCGCTGCAGAATATTTAAAGGTATCGGTACCCAGCATGGAGCGAACCGGGATAAAGGAAACCCCCATTGCTGCTGCCTTGAATCGCCAGGAA
>CAKZPX010000195.1 GCA_937139435.1 uncultured bacterium | reverse complement strand
AACCGTTTGCGGTCGCCAAAATCTGCCCAGCGTCCAAAAAGGAGATTGGACAGGAACATCGTCCCCTGATACCCTCCAACAATAAAACCGATCTGTGAAGGGCTCGCCCCCATCTGGTTTGCCAGAAGTGGTATATAAACCACACCGACCATCAAACCGGTATTGGCAAGAATCTGAATAATATAAGGGGTCATTTAACCGGCGCTGACAAAAAACTACGTCCAAACCATTCCGCCACCGCCTGTGCCTCAGCCATTCGCCCCTGCCTCTGCAATATTTCAATCCGGCGCCGGACAAATAGCCGGTAACGGTCAAGGTTAAAACGGCTGCGTTCATCAATCCGACGCCGGGGCAGGCGCACCTTTAAGCGCTGGTAATCAAACTCCGGCACCACCGTATCCACCCGCACCTGCATAAGCATTCCCATCGGCACCAGGTTGAAACCGGTCAGCAATTCCTGTGCATCCCTGTCTCCCTCATGGATAAATGTTACGTAAGCGGGTCGCTCAGGATTTTTTAAGAAGAAGCTGCGCAACAGGTTAATATAACTTACCTGAATTGCCTGCGGGTCATAAGGACGGTTGTGTTCAAATCTATCCAGAAGGGCTAAAAACTGTTCGGTCTCGGGACGAGAACGCTCCATCAGCCAGGGGTATGCCCGGGCAAGGTACTTAAAATACCAGGACCGGCGCAGGAGCTCCTTATCAATAACACAAACATCCCTTCTATTTCCTTCCACCCACTGGAGATAAAAAATTGGCGCATAACAATCCCACCAATCGGTAATGACTATACCGTTACTATCAACAGAAACCAGTGTGTTCATCGCCTGGTCATGGGCAATCCAGTCATCCCGATGGTTCTGCGTCGGGTAATTGAGTAAAAAAACACCCAAGACGAGCAGCCAAGAAATATGTCTTAATCTACCCAACCGGTAAATCATCCGGTCCAGACCGGCAAGGGCAAAAAGCGCCAGAACCACTATCACCGGAATATAATACGCCTCAATGTCC
>CAKZPX010000194.1 GCA_937139435.1 uncultured bacterium | reverse complement strand
GGTAACCTATCTGCGAGGAAAGGTTTCAAAAATCTTCCGGCGCGGTGACAAGGTGGTGGTATGGGCGAGTGATACCCTGGCGGGGAAGAAGGTGGAGATTGAAACGGATATGGTGGTTCTAGCAGGAGCGATAGTACCGAGTCCGGACGGGGTAAGTTTAGCCCGGCGGCTGAAAATACCGGTTGATAGTTTCGGGTTTTTAACCGAGGCACATCCGAAGTTGCGACCGGTGGAGACACTGACCGCCGGGTTTTTCCTTGCCGGTGCCGGGCAGGGACCGAAAGACATTCCGGAGACGGTTGCCCAGGCATCAGCCGCCGGGGCAAAGGTTCTGGGGATGTTTTCTGTAAGCGAACTTTTCCACGAGCCGGTGATTGCCCAGGTTGACGAGGAGGTTTGCGTCGCCTGTGGTAACTGCGAGCGGAGTTGTGCCTATCAGGCGGTGAAGGTTGACCCGGTTCTGGGTAAGGCGGTGGTGCAGAGTGCGCTCTGTGAGGGGTGCGGTGCCTGTTCGGCAGCGTGTCCTTCCGGAGCGATAACGGTTAAGAATTGGACAAAAGAGGCGCTTTTGAAGATGATAGATACTTAAAGGAGTGTAACAGTGCAGGAGCAAGCGGTAAATAGCACCGAACACACTACTGCGGGTTCTGGAAACAATGCCCGACCCGCTGCCGGTGCCACGGTGACCGGTGCGGTGCTGGTGGTTGGTGCTGGTATTGCCGGGATTCAGAGCGCCCTGGAACTGGCTGAGAGCGGTTTTAAGGTATTTCTCCTTGACCGTTCGCCAGCGATTGGCGGGACGATGGCGATGCTGGACAAAACATTTCCGACGAACGATTGTTCAATGTGCATCCTGGCGCCCAAGCTGGTTACTGCGGGAAGGCATCCCAACATTCAGTTGATTACCAATGCTGAGTTGCTGGAGTTGAAAGGTGAACCCGGGAATTTTTCTGTCCGGATTCTTCAGAAGCCGCGTTATGTGCTGCTGGATAAATGCACCGGATGTATGGAGTGTGTGAAGAATTGCCCGGTGGTTGTACCGGACAGTTATAATCAGGGGATATCAACCCGTAATGCGGTTTATAAACTTTATCCGCAGGCAATTCCTAATGCGGTGGCGATTGATAAGAGCGGGAAGCGGGCACAGTGTCGGCTCGCCTGCCCCGCAGGTGTAAATGCCCAGGGTTATGTGGCGCTGATCCGACAGGGCAAGTTTAAGGATGCCTATAAACTGGTGCAGGAAAGGTTGCCGTTTGTCGGTGTGTGTGGCAGGGTGTGTCATCACCCCTGTGAGGAGAAATGTAACCGGCAGGAGGTAGACCAGCCGGTGGCGATCAGGACATTGAAGCGGTTTCTTGATGACTGGATAGAGCGAGAGGGTGGAGAGATAGGATGGTCAACACCGGCACAGGAGAGAAAGGAACGGGTGGCGGTGGTGGGTGCTGGACCAGCAGGGTTAACCTGTGCCCTGGACTTGCGGTTGAAAGGGTATCAGGTTACTGTGCTGGAGGCGAGTAACAAACCTGGGGGGATGATGCGCTGGGGGATTCCTGCCTACCGGTTGCCCAGAGCGGTTTTGAACCGGGAAATAAGCGCGTTGTTGAGCACCGGGATAGAGTTAAAGACCGGTGTGCGAATAAATACCACTGCGGAGCTGAAAGGGCTTTTTGAACAGGGGTTTAATGCGGTATTTCTGGCTGTCGGTGCGCATCGGAGTAGAACCATTAACATCCCGGGGATGGAGTTGAAGGGCGTATTACACGGGATTGAGTTTTTGCGGTCGGTTAATGAGTCGCTGGAGAATGGTGCGGGAGAGGGCGTGTCCGAGATCGCTTTGCCCCTGGTGCAGAATGCCCGGCGGGTGGTGGTGATTGGTGGTGGTAATGTGGCGGTGGACTGCGCAATGTGTGCCCGTCGGTTGGGCGCCCGTGAGGTGACAATGGTCTGTCTGGAGAAACGGGATGAGATGCCGGCACATGAATGGGAGATTGAAGAGGCGCTTGCCGATGGTATTCAGATTGTTAACTCCCGCGGTCCAAAAGAAATTGTTGGCGATAACGGTCGGGTAACCGGTTTAGAATTAATTGAGTGTTACCAGGTGTTTGATGCGGAGGGACGGTTTAACCCGCAGTTTAATCCAGAATGTAAAACTCAGTTACCGGCTGATGTCGTTATTCTTGCCATCGGACAGCAGGTTGCTGGTGAAGGGTTTGATGGCATTGAGCGGGGACCGGGTGGAACTTTTAAAGTTGACCCGGTAACATTAGAGGTGAATGGACTCACTGGTGTCTTTGCTGGCGGTGATGCGGTTTCCGGACCGGCATCGGTAATTGAGGCGGTGGCTCACGGTCATGAGGCGGCAATTTCTATTGACCGCTTCCTTTCCGGTGCGGATTTAAGTGCCGGGCGTCCGGAACAGAAACCAGAACCGGCGAAACTGGAGGACTCTGCCGCTCAGCGGCGGGGCGATATTATCCAGCGACCCCGGGAACCGGAGCCGAAGCGGGAGCGCGCGGTAACAACTGGTGATGCGGCGTGGGCGGAGATAAGTTTGGGCTACGATGAAGAGCAGGCGGTTAGGGAAGCCCAGCGCTGTCTGGACTGCGGGGTTTGCTCCGAGTGTCTCCAGTGTGTTGCTGCCTGTGAAGCCGGGGCGATTGAGCACACCGATAAGCCGGAGGAGATTGAAATCAAAGTTGGCGGTGTGGTTTTAGCGGGTGGTTTTATTGAATACAAACCCAGGGGCGAGTGGGATTACCTTTATGGAAGGCAGCCGAATATAATTACCAGTTTAGAATTTGAGCGCATCCTCTCGGCAACCGGACCATACCAGGGTCATGTCCTGCGTCCCGGTGATAGAACACAACCGAGGAAAATCGCCTGGGTGCAGTGTGTTGGTTCCCGGAACAAGGATCGCTATTACTGCTCATCGGTTTGCTGCATGTTCGCAACAAAGGAGGCGGTGATCGCCAAAGAGCATTGCGGTGGCGATCTTGACTGCCATATCTACTATATTGACATGCGCTGTTTTGGAAAGGGTTTTGAGGGTTACTACGAGCGGGCACACAAAGAGTATGGCGTGGTCTACCGGCGCTCCCGAATATCACGTGTCACGCCTCAGGAGAATGGCGACCTGCTCCTGACCTACGAGGATGAGGATGGCACGCTGCACGATGAGACCTACAACCTTGTTGTTTTGTCCAGCGCCCTGGTGCCGGATAGGAAGACTACCGAACTCCTCCAGCAGCTCGGGGTTAAGACCGACTCTCTGGGGTTTATCCTTACTGATCCGGATTATCCGGTTGCCACGACCCGACCCGGTATTTATGCCTGTGGAGTGCTTACCGAACCCAAGGACATTCCGGAAACTGTGACTGAGGCGACCGCCTGTGCCGCCGGCGTAGCGACGCTTCTTGCCCCGGCACGGGGGACGCTGGTTACCAGGAGAACCCTGCCACCGGAGCGGGATGTGACCGGCGAACCGCCACGCATCGGTGTATTTATCTGTAACTGCGGGATTAATATCGGTGGAATCCTCAGCGTGCCGGAGATTGTTGAATATGCTCGCACCCTGCCTGATGTTGTGTATGCGGAAGAGAATCTGTTTACCTGTTCCCAGGATACACAGGAGAAGATGCGCCGGATTATTGAAGAGTATCGACTCAACCGGGTTGTGGTTGCCTCCTGCACACCCCGCACCCACGAGCCACTTTTCCAGGAGACGGTTGCCGCAGCCGGACTTAACCCGCATCTGTTCACGATGGCGAACATCCGTGACCAGTGTTCCTGGGTGCATATGCAGGAGCCGGAAAAGGGAACGGAAAAGGCGAAGGAACTGGTGCGAATGGCGGTGGCGAATGCCCGACGCCTGAAACCACTCACCACATCTCTTCAGCCAGTGACACAGAAGGCGCTGGTTATCGGTGGTGGTGTTGCCGGAATGACTTCGGCTCTGGCAATTGCCCGACAGGGGTTTGAGGTATTTTTAATTGAGAGGGAACAGGAACTTGGTGGTTATCTCCGGCGGATTCAGAGTGTTGTTGATTACTTTGATGGGTCGGTGCTGGAGCGTTCTGGTGCGGAATTACTTGCCCGTCTGGAGCGGGATGTACGGGCGGAGCCGTTAATCAAGGTTTATACCAATGCCCGAATTACCGCCGTGTCCGGCTATCTTGGCAACTATACTACCACGCTCAGGTTTGCTAATAACGGGGAGGAAATGTCATTACAGCATGGCGTCTTTGTTGTGGCGGTGGGTGCAAAGGCGTATGAGCCCAGGGAATTCTTTTACGGTGTTGACCCGATGGTTAAAACCCAGACCGAACTGGAAGAGGAACTGGCACGGCATCCAGAAAACCTTCAGGATATCAAGACCGTAGCGATGATTCAGTGTGTTGGTTCACGCAATGCTGAGCATCCTTACTGTTCAAGGGTGTGTTGCACCGAGGCGATAAAAAATGCCCTCCGGCTAAAAATGGAAAATCCCAGGCGTCAGGTTTATATCTTCTACCGTGACATCCGCACCTACGGGTTCCGGGAGGGGTTGTATCAAAAGGCGCGACAGGCAGGGGTGATGTTTATCCGTTTTGACCCCGATGATGAAAAAATCCAGTTGCGGTTGGAGCGGACAGACGACCGGGTTTATGTCCGGGCTTACGACACGGTACTCGGACGACCGGTGGTGGTGGTTCCTGACCTTCTGGTGCTTTCCACTGGCGTTGTTCCGGATGCGGGCAACGAGGAACTGGCAAAACTGTTAAAGGTGCCGTTAAACGAGGACGGCTTCTTCCTGGAGGCGCATGCCAAACTCCGTCCGGTTGACTTCAACACTGCGGGGATATTTATGGCCGGGATGTGTCACAGCCCCCGCTTCGTCAGTGAGACAATTGCCCAGGCACTGGCAGCTTCTGCCCGGGCAACGCAGATTATCAGCCAGAATCAGATTACTACCCAGGCGGTGGTGGCGAAGGTTAATACCCGCTGGTGTGCGGGCTGTGGTGTGTGTGAGCGCATCTGTCAGTACGAGGCGGCGCGGATTAATCCGGCGACCGGCAAAAGCGAGGTTACGGCGGTACTCTGTCAGGGGTGCGGTGCCTGTGCGGTTGCCTGTCCGTCCAGCGCCATTGAACTTCAGGGTTTTGAGTCCCGGCAGTTGCTGACGATGATTGAAGAAGGGTTATAATTGATGAACAGTTATAAAAATTATCGGCGTCCTTTTTGAAAGGAGACACGGCTATGGCTTATGAACCGAAGATTATTGGCTTTCTGTGTAACTGGTGTACATATGCCGGTGCTGACCTTGCTGGAACCTCCCGGCTGCAGTATCCGCCCAATATGCGTCCGATCCGGGTGATGTGCTCCGGCGCGGTGGATTCGGTTTATATTCTCCGGGCGCTTTTGGAGGGAGCGGATGGGGTGTTCATTGGTGGCTGTCATCCTGGTGACTGCCATTATGTTTCCGGCAATTACAAGACCCGGCGGCGGATGGTGTTATTTAACTCAATCATGGAGTCACTGGGGCTGGATACTGACCGGGTGCTTTTGCGCTGGATATCAGCAGCCGAGGGCAAGAGGTTTGCGGACACCGTTACCGAATTCACCGAGAAACTCCGGCAAAAAGGGCCGAGCCCGTTCAAGACCCTCTGGGAGGTGTAGCGTGGATGGTACAGTAAAGACAGGTTCCAGGACAATCTATGAATTGGCGGTGCCGGGGAGCGATCCCGAGGCAACGCTCAAAAAGGTTTTTGCCCACTGGCTGGAAGAGAAAAAACTGGATGCCATTTTAGTCCCGGCAATATCAAAGACCGGTGCGGTAACCCGCTCGCTTGTATCGGCGCCAGAAAAGATAATGGCGACCGCACCGCTTTTGCCCGCTATGGGGATAAATGGAGCAGGAATCATCGCGGAAATTGCTCCGGACCCGGGTGCGAAATCAAAGATTGGCGTTCTGCTGCGTCCCTGTGAATTAAGGGCGGTAGTGGAACTGGTTAAACTGCAACAGGTGTCACTTGATGGGATAGTTTTGGTTGGTATTGACTGTCCTGGAACCTACAAAACCGCGCAGTTCCTCCAGATCGCTGAAGGCGCTTCTGATTTTAATAACAACTTTATTAGAAACCAGGATGCCTATACCAGTGACAGCCGTCTGCGTCATGCCTGCCAGCTCTGTGAATTTCCCGCGCCACTTGTATTTGACATTATGTTTGGATTCCTTGGTATGAATCCGGATGAGGAACTCCTGGTCATCACCGCCGGTGAAAAGGGTGCCGTGCTCCTTGCCCCGACCTTTCCTGTTCCATTAGAGCCACGGCAGGATGAACCGGCAGCGCGGGTGGAGTTTATTAACAAACTGCGCCGGGCACGGGAGGAGGCGATCCGGACACAAATCAGGGAACTGGATGAGCGGTTGCTGGGCGCGGAGAATGTTGTCCGATATTTTGCGGACTGCCTTAACTGTCACAACTGTATGAAGGTGTGTCCGGTATGTTACTGTCGGGAATGTTTCTTTGAATCTGATGCCCTCAACCGGAACCAGGATGAGTTTGTCCGGTTCTCCCGGAGTAAAGGCATGGTGCGGATGCCATCTGGTACCCTGCTTTTCCACATTACCCGGATGAACCACATGATGACCTCCTGTGTTCAGTGCGGAATTTGCGAAGACTCCTGTCCGGTAAGTATCGGATTAAGCGTCCTGTTTAAAAAGGTATCACGCAACGCCCAGAACGCATTTGGCTACCTTTCCGGGCGCGCGCTTGAAGAACCTTTGCCCCTGACCACCTTCCGGGAGGATGAGTTCACTACGATTGGTGAGGGATAAGACAATGGCAGAAGAAATTATTTTGCATCAGCTGGACACCGAGTTCAAGGAACGGATTGCCGCCCGTTTTGGTGATAACACCTTTATGAACTGCTTTGCCTGTGGTGGATGTACCGCTTCCTGTCCGGTGCGCCGGCTGGAAGAGAAGTACAATCCCCGGCGGTTGATCAGGATGGCGATACTGGGGATGAAAGAGGAGGTTTATAAGTCGGAGTTTGTCTGGCTCTGTTCCTATCATTCCACCTGTCTTAACCGCTGTCCCCAGGGGGTGAACATCGGTGAGGTGTGTAATGCGGTGGTGAAGATCAGAGAGCAGGAAAAGGCTGCGGTTGAGGAGGTAAAGAAGATTGACCGGGAATTTCGCCGCCAGGTGCTGGAGGCGGTGCCCGGTCTGTCCGCCTGTTTTATCTGTGGTTCCTGCACTGCGGTCTGTCCGGAGGCGCTGCTTGATCCGGCTAAAGACCCGCGCAAGTTTATCCGCAAGGTCAACCTGGGGTTAAAGGCGGAGGCGTTTGCCGATGAGTTTAAGGATATCTGTGCCATTCACTTCCGGTGTGATAGCCGGTGTCCTCAGGGTGTAAGCATCAGCCGGATTATGCAGGTAATCAGGGAACTGGCGATAGCGGACGGGTATTCCTATCCGGAATCATTACAGATGCTGGAAAAGAGGGAGTAGTTATGGAGGATCGGCAGGCGGTTTTAGTTGTTGGCGGCGGGATTGGTGGTGTCCAAGCGGCGCTGGACCTCGCAGATAGCGGGTGCCAGGTGTATTTAGTTGACCGGTCGCCAGCAATTGGCGGGTATATGGCGCGTCTGGACAAAACCTTTCCGACTAACGACTGCTCAATGTGCATCCTCAGTCCGAAACTGGTTACCTGTGCCCGTCATCCGAACATCCGGCTTTTGACCATTACCGAGGTGCAGTCTGTAACCGGGGAACCGGGCGCCTTTACTGTTCAGCTCAAGCGTTATGCCCGTTCCGTTGACCTGACCAGATGCACCGGTTGTGGTGACTGTCTGGAAAAGTGTCCGGTCCGTCTGCCCAACGAGTTTGAGGGCGGATTTTCCCAGCGTCGGGCGATATACCGGCTTTATGCCCAGGCGGTGCCCAATGCGCCAGCAATTGACCGGGCAAACTGTTTGAAATTTACCCGGGACCGCTGTGGCAATTGTGCCCGGGTTTGTAAGGCGGGCGCAATTAATTACGAGGAAAAGGACGAGGAAATCACTCTTTCTGTTTCTTCAATTATCATTGCCCCGGGTAGTGAGGTTGTGTCCGGTGCGGTGCGTCCGGAATACGGTTACGGTCGCTACCCCAATGTGGTAACCAGTCTGGAGTTTGAGCGGATTATGTCCGCCTCTGGCCCTTTTGGCGGGCATATCCAGCGTCCGAGTGATAAAAAAGAGCCGAAGAAGATTGCCTGGATTCAATGTTATGGGTCCCGGGATAGGTCTATCGGTCGGGAATACTGTTCCTCGGTCTGCTGTATGTATGCGACAAAGGAGGCGGTAATTGCGAAAGAACACAGCCGGCAGATTGAGCCCGCAGTTTTCTATATGGACATGCGGGCGTTTGGTAAGGACTTTGACCGTTATATTGAACGGGCCGAACGTCAGTACGGTGTTAGGTTTGTGCACGCCCGGGTGGCAGAGGTGCGCGAAGACCCGGAGACCCGGGACCTGTTTTTGCGCTATGCCACGGAACAGGGACAGCGCTCGGAGCGGTTTCATATGGTGGTTCTTTCCTGCGGTTTTGTGCCGCCGGAGCAGGTTTTGATTTTGAACCGTCGGCTGGGGTTACCGCTCAACTCATTTTCCTATCCGGAGGCGGACCTGTGGGAGCCGGTGCGCGCCGGACGCAACGGGATTTTCCTTGCCGGCAGCGGGCAGGGACCAAAGGACATTCCGGAGACAGTGGTTCAGGCATCAGCCGCTGCGGTTAAGGCGTTACCCGGTGCCTTGAATTATGATGCGGTGAAGATAGCGGATGTGCAGACCGAGGTGGCACCGATGGTTTTCACCGCACCCCGGATCGGGGTGTTTGTCTGCCATTGCGGGATTAATATCGGCGGTATTGTCCGGGTGCCCGAGGTTGTTGAGTTAGCCCGGACACTGCCCGGTGTTGTTTTTGCAGAGGAAAACCTTTATTCCTGTTCGGCAGACAGTCTGGAGAAGATAAAGAATCGGATAAAGGAATACCGGCTCAACCGGGTGGTTGTTGCCTCCTGTTCTCCCCGCACCCATGAACCGCTTTTCCAGGCAACGGTTGCCGAGGCAGGGCTTAACCCCCATCTTTTTGCCATGACCAACATCCGTGACCAGTGTTCCTGGGTGCATGACGATCCCGACCGGGCAACGGAAAAGGCAAAGGAACTGGTGCGGATGGCGGTTGCCCGGGTGCGACGGCAGGAGCCACTGGTGTCGGTGCGGCTTCCGGTAACAAAGGCCGGGCTGGTGATTGGTGGTGGTATTGCCGGAATGGCATCAGCGCTGGCGTTAGCAGATGCCGGGTTTGATGTGTACCTGGTGGAAAAGGAAGCGGAACTGGGCGGGGTTGCCCGAACACTGTACCGGACAATAGAGGGTGATGACATCCAGCAGCGACTGGAAGAGATGGTGCGCCGGGTGATGGAGCATCAGCGGATTAAGGTATTTACCGGCACAACCGTGCGTCAGATTGATGGGTTTGTTGGCTCTTATGAGACGACATTAAGTAATAATGAGCGGATAAAGCATGGCGTGGTAATCCTCGCAATCGGTGCCCGCTACCGCCAGCCCGAGGAGTTTTTTTACGGCAAATCAGAGCAGGTCAGGACCCAGAAGGAGTTAGAGGAAATAATCGCCCGCACCCCGGAGCGCCTGCGTCAGGTCAGGTCGGTGGTGATGATTCAGTGTGCCGGTTCCAGAAATGAGGCTCGTCCCTACTGCTCCCGCATCTGCTGTGTTGAGGCGATCAAAAACGCCTTGGCGCTGAAAGAGATCAATCCGGAGATGGATGTTTATATCCTTTATCGTGACATCCGCACCTACGGTTTCAAAGAGGATTTCTATCGCCGGGCAAGGGAAAAGGGGGTTATTTTTATCCGTTACACGCCGGAGCAGGAGCCGATGGTCAGTTTTGCCGGAGACCGGTTGCAGGTAGAATTTTTTGAGCCGGTTCTGGAAACGACAATAAAACTGACGCCGGAGCTGGTTGTGCTTTCTGCTGGGGTTGTTGCCCAGGAGGGTGCGGGAGAACTGGGGAAGATGCTCAAGGTGCCATTGCACCAGGATGGCTTCTTTCTGGAGGCGCATGCGAAACTGCGTCCGGTTGACTTTGCCACGGATGGTGTATTCTTTGCCGGTCTGTGCCATTATCCTAAATTTATTGATGAGACAATCGCTTCGGCGCAGGCGGCTTCGGCCCGGGCAGTAACGGTCCTATCCCGGGATTTTGTTGCGGCTGAGCCCTATCAGGCGGTGGTCAATCCCCAGCGCTGTTCTGCCTGTCATATGTGTGAGAATCTCTGTGCCTACCGGGCGATTGAGGTGAAACTGGTTGATGAGCGTCAGGGCCGGTATGCGGCGGTGGTCAATCCGGCGCTCTGTAAGGGGTGTGGCGCCTGTGCTGCCAACTGTCGTTCCGGTGCCATTGATATAAAAGGCTTTGCCGGAGAAAATATCTTCCGGGAGCTTACCGCCTTGTTTTCTTAACCTTCGGCTCAGACATCAAATACCACCGTTGCCTTAAATCCGGGTGTGCGGTCGGCAATGGTGGTTTTTTCTAAACGAAACTGGTGATAGGTGGGGGTTTTGATTTCTATTTTTAAACCGTGCCTTTTCAGGTCATAGTCAGCGCCAATGACCTTTGCCCTTAATTGTGCGCCGGTCGGGTCAAGGTTGATGATTTCGGTCCGGGTGGTAACAAAGCCCCGGGTGGAGAAACGGTAGAGGAGCTCTCGGAGCCAGTCCAGGAACAGTTCTTCCAGGTCCTGAGATTTGATTTCTATTTCCTGTTCCAGTCCGGGCTGGACCCGGTCCAGATAGAGCATGGTGTCAAAAAGCATCAGGGCGGCGTTGGCGAACAGTTCGGGTAGGGTGCGACCGTAAATCTCAACCTTCAGGTCAGCGGTGTGTTCCAGGAGCCGATAGGGGACAAACTCGGCTGCCATTTTTCCCGAGCAACGGTCAGGGTTGCGGGTTTAAGCAGGAGATGGTTTTAATGGCGATATCTCCCGCAGGCGCCGGACCACCCGCTCCAGGACATCAATCGTGTAGTCAATCTCCTCTTCGGTATTGTCCACACCGACCGAGAAACGAACCACCGAATTACGCATAATCGGTGGCAGGTTGATCGCCTTGACCGTGGGTGATGGTTCTGGTTCGCCCGAGGAGCAGGCAGAACCCGAGGCAACCGCTATCCCTTCCAGGTCGAGGTTCATCAGGAGCGCTTCGCCCTCAACGTAGGCGATACCAAAGTGGCAGGTGTTGGGCAGACGTTTTTCCGGGTGACCGTTGAGCCGGACGTCCGGGATTCGGGAGAGGATACCCTGTTCCAGACGCTGGCGCAGGGCAAGCATCCGCCGGGCATGCTCGGGCCATTCGTCCTTTAAGATAGCACACGCCTTGCCCATGCCAACAATTCCGATGATGTTTTCTGTGCCGGCGCGCATCCCCTTTTCATGATGTCCGCCATGAATCAGGGGATGGATACTGATGCCCTGCCGGACATAGAGTACCCCCACACCCTTGGGCGCATGGATTTTGTGTCCGGAAAATGTTAACAGGTCAACACCCAGTTCCGCCACATCCACCTTCATCTTGCCCACCGCACACACCGCATCGGTATGGCAGTAGGCACCGGCAGCACGGCAGATGCTGGCGATCTCTTTGATCGGTTCAACGGTGCCAATCTCGTTGTTGGCCATCATTACGCTCACCAGGGCGGTTTCTTTTGTGAGCGCCCGGCGCACATCCTCCGGGTCAACCAGCCCGTAACTGTCAACCGGTAGATATGTTACCTGCCAGCCGTTTCTCTCCAGATACTGGGCGCTGGCGAGGACCGAGGCGTGTTCAATCGGGGTGGTGATGATCTGCTTGCCCTTTTCCAGCATCAGGGCGATCGCCACACCCTTCACCGCCCAGTTGTTTGCCTCGGTGCCACCGCTGGTGAAAAATATCTCCTCGGGTTTGGCACCAATAAGTTCCGCAACCTGTTCTCTTGCCTGGGCAATCCCTTCTGCCGCGTCCCGACCAAAACAATGAATGTTGGACGGGTTGCCAAAAACGGTGGTGAGATAGGGTTCAATCGCTTCGCGAACCCGGGGGTCAATCGGGGTGGTTGAGTTGTTGTCCAGATAAACCTGTCGCTTCATTTTGGGCTACCTCCTTAAGTTTGCGCTGCCGGTTTTTTACCCCGGCGATAATTTCGTGGATTAATATCATAATTACGCCTACCACGATAAAGGCATCCGCCAGATTAAAGGTAAACCAGCGAAAGCGAATGGAACGGAGTTCAAAGTCAATAAAGTCTATTACATAACCGAGCCGAACCCGATCAGTAAGATTACCCAGGGCACCGCCCAGAATCAGCCCGTAGGCGGAGCCAAGCCAGTTACTTTTTGTCCGCAAACCGAAAAAGAGGACAAGGATGGCACCGAGTCCGGGTAGGAGAAAGTGCATAAACCTGGGACCAAACGGGACACCAAAGACACCGCGCGGGTTGGTGGTGTAGGAGATTTTCAGCAGATTGCCAATTAACGGAATGGGTGCGCCCCCTTCTAAACCACCGGTGATGCCGTAAACAAGGATTTTGGTTAACTGGTCAAGGAAAAGTGCGGTGATGGCGGTCCAGACAAATGAACGGCGCAGGGTTGAAGACATTAAAACCTGGGTTCAACAGCAAGGGTCAGCCGGTCCACGGCATCGGCATTATAGACCCGGATGCGGTAGTGCTGGGCGATTTCATCGGCATCCGCGGTTAACCCCGGGGTGGCGATCAGAATAACGTCCTGGACACCAACATCATAGGCTCGGGCGTAGAGTTTGATGATCTCTTCCGCATCAACCAGCGGGTTGCCACAGGCGAAACTCACCAGCACCCGGTGCTCTAATGGTCCCTGCATCTTTGTTGCCAGCATATCAACGGTGTGTTCGGCACCCGATTTGCCGATGATGCGGGTTGACTCTTGGACAGCGTAGCCCTCGCGCTGGAGAATTTCCCGCACCTTTGCCCGGGGGATCTTTTCCAGACGCAGTTTCGGCACCTGGGAAGGCTCAAGGACATATTTGTAAAGCATCACCTCCCGCACCGCATACCTGTCATAGAGTCGGTTACAGACCGGACAGCGCCAGAATTCAACCGGCGCCCTGGTAACCTCACGACAGTCAAGGCAGAGGTAGCGATAACCAATGTCGTCGTAGTCATTACCTAGCAGCAGGAGTTCGCTCCGGCACTTGGGACAGAGGCGGGTGCCGCTGCTGTGCAGAAAATCCTTTTCCGGTGCGCTCCAGTTACAGAGGCGGTGGCGAAGGAAACGGGTGCGCTGGATATTGGGTGAATTACATTTCGGACAGACAATTGTCCAGGCGAGGTTATGAGAGTTGCACACCGGACAGAACAGCATTCGGGCGAAGAAGTTTCGGCTGAGATAACCAAGATGCACCAGGTCCTCTAACAGGCGGCAGGCATAGGCGGTGTCAACACCGAGGAACTCTTCCACCGCCGGATAACTGACCCAGCCATCGGCCCGGGGGGCAAATACCGGCTCAAATCCCGGAAGTTTACCCTCAACAACCTGCTCTAAAAGGTTAAGTAGTTTCGGGTCATTAATCATTTAGCCTCCTTTTTCATTATATCAGAAAAAAGCCTGGCGGTCAAATTGCCGTTTATATAAAGTTAGAGCCAGGACTATGATAAAATTAACCACCGGGGAGCGATTTTCTTGCAGGATGATAGGATAACATTCCGTTTGATAAGGTGTTATGATTTCTTTTGCGCAATGGGTATTTTTAAAATGGGTAGGTGGGGGGATTATTCCCGGGATAGCGGGGGTGTTTTAACGGACGAATATGAGACCGAGAATCAGAGCGATGAGGAGGCCGGGCAGGAGGTTGAGGATTTTCAGTTTTTTGAGCTGGAGGATATTGATACCGAGACCGATAAGGATAAGCCCACCAACAGCGGTGATTTCGTCGACAATACCGGGGAGGAGAATGGTGTTGAGCAGGCGGGCGAGCAGGGTGAGCGTTGCCTGATAGAGAAAGAGGGGTAGGGCAGAGAAGAGGACACCGCTGCCCAGACCGGCGGCAAGGGCGATGGCAGCAAAGCCGTCAAGGAGCGCCTTGGTGAAGTAGAGGTTGGGGGTGTTGCCGGTGCCTTCTTCAATTGCACCGAGGATGGTCATTGAACCCATACAGAAGAGCAGGAATGCGGTGATTAACCCTTCGGTGAAGGTGCCGCCTTTGATGCGCAGCCGGGATTGCAGACGCTCGGTGAACTGATTGAGCCGGTCTTCAATTTGCAGAAGTTCCCCGATAATCGCACCGGGCAGGATGGAGAAGACAAGAATCAGGATGTGGCTGGTTTTTAGTGCCATGTTGATGCCGATAAAGATGGTGAATATGCCGATGGCGCTGAAGGCGGTGCGGGTGAGCCGTTCGGGCAGACGGGAGTGGAGAAATAGTCCGAGCAGACTGCCAGTGAGGACGGTGATAGTGTTGACAATTGTCCCGAGCACCGGTTAATCTTAACACGATTGTGCGGTTGAGGCAAGAGAGGGGGTTAACGGCAGGGGTAGAGCTGGTTTTCAGCAAGGGTTGATTTTTGATTGTGCGGGGAGCGTGGTGTTGACTTTATTTTTAAGTTAAGTTAAATTATGTTTGTTGCGCCCGTAGCTCAGATGGATAGAGCGGCAGACTCCGGATCTGCAGGCCACGCGTTCGAATCGCGTCGGGCGCTTTTGTAGCTCAGGGGGTGTTATGGAGTTTTATGAAGCGGTGCGACGCCGGGTAAGTGTCCGGGCATACCGACCGGACCCGGTTCCAGAAGAGGTGCTGAACCGGATTCTGGAGGCAGGCAGACTGGCACCATCGGCAAAGAATTACCAGCCCTGGAAGTTTATTGTTATCCGTGACGAAAAGGTCAAAGAGGAACTGGTGCCGGCGTGCCGGAACCAGGCGTTCATTGCCCAGGCACCGGTGATTATCTGCGGCTGTGCTCTGCTTGACCAGGCATGGAAGGGGATGGGTGGTTACTGGTCAGCCGCTGAGGTTGATGTGACCATTGCCCTGGAACATATTATTCTGGCCGCAGCCGCCGAGGGGCTGGGCACCTGCTGGATTGGTGCGTTTAAGGAGGAGGATGTGCGCCGGGTGCTGGGGATTCCCGAAGGGGTGAAGCCGGTGGCGCTGACACCGGTTGGTTATCCGTCCCAGGAGACCACGCCCAGACCGCGCAAGTCCTTGAGTGAGATTGTTTGTTTTGACCGGTATCAGTAGGAGCGGCTTCTCAGTCCAGTTCCCTCTCCATCACTAACGCGTCCTCGCCGTTTTCGTAGTAGCCACGGCGAATATAGGTGGGAACAAAGTTAAAGCGCCGGTAGAACTTCTGGGCACCGGTATTGGTTATCCGCACCTCAAGGTAGATGTTTTCTGCCTGCTGGTGTCGGGTAAACTCTATTGCCGCCTCCATCAGTTTTGTGCCGACACCCTGGCGCCGGGCCTCCGGTGCCACCGCAATGTTGGCAATGTGTACCTCTTCTCTTCCCCAGGCGACAAGATAGCCGATAACGCCGGTCTGGTCTTCGGCAACAATACATAGTGCGTCCGGGCGGTAGATATCAGAGGCGAAAAAGGAACGCCGCCAGGGATTGGGAAAGGTGCGGTTTTCAATTGCCATCACCCGGTCAAGGTCAGCTTCGGTCATCGCCCGGATGAGGACACCTTTTCTCTTTGCCGGTTCCCGCATTTCTGTTTCGTTTTTGATTAATGTGATATTAAAAGAACGGCGTAACAAGTCAACCACCTACTGCGGGTCAGGCTTATTCTCTTGCTGGCAACTGGTATTGCTGCTAATGGAACGGGTGTTTCGGTTTTGCTGTTCTGGGGCGCAAAAAAGATTCTGCTTGACATTCTGGTGTAATCGTAGTATTTTAAAGAAAAATATGGAGTGGACAGCGGCAGACCGGTAGAAAGCAAGCCGGTTGTCCGGTTCCGGGTAATTTGAGAATTATCCGGAGACCGGGCACAGGGAACGCCGTGAGAATCGGCGGCGGTCTCGCCCACTGTGAGCGGCTTTTGTGCCCATCAGTGCCACTGCCCGATTAAAGGGCGGGAAGGCGATGGGTGGTGCCGTAAGCCAGGAGACCTGGTCGCTGTCCTGGGTCGGTAAAATCCTTGCGCAGAAAGGAGAGCCGTAATGAACCTGTTCTCACTCATACTAATCCTGCCCCTGAGCGGGGCGTTTCAGGTAAAAGTATTAGATGCGATCAGTCACGAGCCGGTTGCCTTGGTAGAGGTGGAAATCCTGCCGGTCGGAATGACGGTGTTTACCGATTCGCTCGGTAAGGTGCCGGAGATTGCGGCGCTATCCCTGCCCGAAGAGGTGACGATTGTTACACGGCGGATCGGTTATGAAACAAGAACCTGGACGAATGTATCGACGCGGGAAAGGTTGACTTTATTGATTATGCCCCGGGCGATTCCAGTTGCCGGTGTCACCAGTACCGCCACCAGACTGGTAAGGCGACCAGGGGCAGCACAACCGGTTAGTCTGATAGAAAAAGATGGTTTTGGCAGCCGGGGGCATGTTGATGCGGGCGGGTTCCTCGCCACCCTGCCCGGTGTGCAGTTGCGCAATTACGGTAACCTTACTACTGTGTCCCTGCGCGGGGCAACGGTTGAACAGACCCTGGTGCTGTTTGATGGTATCCGGCTCAATTCCAGCCTGAACAATCAGGCGGATATGACCCTGTTGACCCCGGCGTTTGTCCGGCAGATCGAGGTGTTGCGCGGCGGTGCGTCGGCGCTCTATGGTGCCAATCCGATTGGTGGTGTGATAAATATTATCACCCCAACACCGGAGTCCACTAGTTTCAACGTTGCGGTCGGGGTCGGTTCTGGTGCCCGGCGCTATCTTAATGCCGGTGCGATGTTCGGTGGTGTGGTGGACTTTCTTTTTGCTGGCAGCATTCTGAGTGCGGATAACCGGTTTACCTATCAGGACACTCTGGACTCACTGCGCATCAGGGTGAATGCGGATATCAAAAGGGGCAACATCCTCGGTAAGATAGGGAGCGGGCTGGGTTCGGGGGGTAGGCATTATCTCTCTTTTTCCGGTGGTTTCACAGTGGCGGAGCGGGGTTCACCAGGACCGATTACATTTCTGAGTGATAGCGCCCGCTTAAAGGATGAACGATTTTTAACAATCATCGGTTACGACTGGCAGGAGAGCGACCAAGCCCATTTGAGTGCCCGGTTCGGGCATCAGCGCTACTGGGAGAACTACCGCAACCCGAATGAATTTTTTCCGGAAGATGATACCCATCAGATTTATCAGACCAGTTTCAGCGCCAACCAGTTACTGGTGTTAGCCGACTGGTTCAGCACCAATCTCGGATTGGAGTCGTATCTGGAAGAGGCAAAAAGCAGTTCTGTGGGCGGTCCGGGACGCTGGAGCAATGCCCCCTTTCTGGAGGTCAGTTTTAAGGGACGGGGCTGGACGGTAAATGCCGGTCTGCGCTATGACCTTTTGCGCAATACCGGTTTGGGTCCGGATTCGGTTGACATTACATCCACCTATGGCGCATTCAGTCCCAAATTTACCCTGGTGTTTAACCCGGTTTCCTTAATCAGTTTTTACCTTGGTGCCAACCGTTCCTTTCGGGCACCGACATTTAATGAGCTGTGGTGGCCCCAGACGGGGTGGAGCGGTGGGAACCCGAGACTGGAACCAGAATGGGCAACCGGTTTTGATGGTGGTGTCGCCCTGAATATGGGCGAAGATATGTTTGTGCGCCTGGGTGGGTATCGTTCCCAGCTGAGTAATCTTATTCAATGGCAGGAGGTTAGAGAGTTTTTCTGGCAGCCGGTAAATGTTGCCCGGGCAACGATTACCGGTGTGGAACTGGAAGGACGGGGACGGTTTCGGTTTCTGGACCTGAATGCCGGCGCCACATATCAGGTGTGCCGGTCGGTCGGTAATGACACCGGTGCGGCCCGTCCCTCGGAACGGGATTTGCCCTATCGTCCCAGATTGACCACCAGGATTGGCACAGGTTTAAACTTTGAACACCGGGGTTTAAACATTGCCCGGTTAACACTGGGGTTAAGGGCGGTATCACCGCGGTTTACCAATAGTGACAACTCCGACACCCTGCCCGGTTATGCGCTGCTGGATGTAGAGGTTGATTGCGCACCACTGCGCCTTTTCTGGAATATAAGGAGATGGCAGCCGAGAGTAATATTGGGCATTAAGAATCTATTTGACCGGCAATACCAGGAGATTAAGTACTATCCTTTACCAGGAAGGGAAATTTATTTTGAGGTAGGTGCGGGCTGGTGAGAGGCGATTGTGTCTGTTTTCGGCGGTGCTGTTAAAGACTTGATGAGAGCGAGATAGGAGTTTTTCGTCTCCTGAAATAGCGGCATATATTTCTGGGCAACCGGTTCGGCGCGGGGCGGTATAATCTTTAATGGATCTACCGGTTTACCCTGCTGGCGGATTTCAAAATGGAGATGGGGACCGGTAGCCAGACCGGTGGCACCGACATAGCCAACCGTGGCACCCTGCCGGACGAGTCTGCCCACCTTTATTCCGGGTCCGTATCCTGAGAGATGTCCGTAGCGTGAGGTCATTCCGCCAGCATGTTTTATCTCCACCATCTTGCCGTAGCCGCCATGCCAGCGCGCCATAGTGACCACGCCATCAGCGATGGCGCTTACCGGTGTGCCCCGGGGTGCGACATAGTCAACACCATGATGAGGTCGGACAATGCGGAAGATGGGGTGGCGGCGCATCCCGAACCGTGATGATATTTTGGCATAAGACAGTGGCGAACGGAGGATGGACTTTCTTAACGACTGTCCCTTCTCATTATAGTAATCCCATTTACCGGTAGGGTCTTTGAAATAGAAGCCATAGACATTCTCGGTTTTGCTCCGGTAATGAACCGCATACACTCTCCCATAGCCATAGGTTTTGCCGTCTACGAGAAGTTTATCAACTAGGATTTCAAATGTATCGCCATTGTGGCACTCGGTAAAGAAGTCGATATCGTAACGAAGGATCTCAGCAAATTCTACCACCAGCCCCGGAGTGCCACCCATTTTGAGCAGTGAGTGCCAGAGCGAGTTTTCAATTGTCCCCACAATGGCGCAGGACACGGTGTCTACTGGTTTGTCTATCTTGCGGGCGAGCGCGGCACCCAGAGAGTCAAACCGGACCTCATAGGTGGTGATGAGGTTTGAGTGATAGTCAATACCATGCAGGTTCAACCCCTGATAATAAAGTGAAACCGAATCACCGGGCGCCATCCGATTGAACGGGAATTTTATCGCAGCCAGGGCGCTGTAGATGGTATTAATCTTTTCCTGGGGAATGCAGTAGCGGGACAGGAGTCTGGCGAGGACCTCGCCTTTGTTGAGGAGATCACCGGTGGCGTAGATTGAGTCGGCGCACGGAAGTTGTGGACCACAGCGATAGACCGGCTCTTTGCGTCGGCTGATAATTAAAAACAACGGGAGAAGCAGGAGAATGATTGTGAGAACGATGAGCGGAGCGAACAGTAGATATTTTTTCCCCTTCTCTTTTTCTGGTGTCTCTGTCGGTGGCGGGAAATCGGATGGTTGATTCATAGTATTAACCTCCCAATCTGATATATTCCAGTGGCGATAAGCCAGCCCAGGAGTAATGTCCAGCCGGCGGTAAAAAACGCCCAGCGCCAGCCCAGTTCGCGGCGGATAGCGGCAAAGGTGGCAACGCAGGGCAAATACAGGGAAGACATTACCAGGAAGGCGTAGGCGGAGAGAGGTGTAAAATAGGACTGGATAATCTCGGTGAGCCTGCCCGATTCTGTGCTGTGGACTGTTGCTATCGTTCCGACCACAACCTCTTTGGCAACCACTCCGGCAATAAGCGCTACCGCTGCCCACCAGTAACCAAATCCGGCTGGTTTCAGTAACGGGGCAAAAAGACCACCAATTTTACCCAGGAGGCTTTCCGCCGAGGCGTAGGCGACACCCCAGGGCAGGCGCGCCAGTATCCAGATTATTACCACCGCCGGAGCGATAACTGTGCCGGCACGCCGGATGAATAGCCAGGTGCGGAACCAGGTGGGGCGAAGGACGGTACGGAGGGCTGGTGCGTGATAGGGTGGTAGTTCCATAATTAGCGGTGCTTCTTCACTCCGGAAAAAGACCCAGCGCAAGATGCGGGCGCTTATTACCGCAAGGATGATGCCGAGCAGGTAAAGAGAGAGCAGGACGACAAATCTACCTCGGGTAAAGAATGCGCTGGTGAAAAGGATGTAAATGGGCAGGCGTGCGGAACAGGACATAAATGGGTTAACAAGGATGGTTAGAATCCGGTCCTTGCGGGTCTCAAGCGTCCGGGTGGCAAGGATTGCCGGGACATTGCAGCCCAACCCCATTATCATCGGTATGAAAGACTTGCCGTGTAAACCAAGGAGATGCATAAACCGGTCCATAACAAATGCTGCCCGCGCCATATAGCCAGAGTCTTCCATCAGACTGATCACCAGATAAAGGATGGTTATATTGGGGAGGAACTTTAGCACCGTTCCAATGCCTTCAATTAATCCGTCGGTGATAAGTGATGTTATCCATTCCGGGGCTGCAACCGCTGACAGTGTTAGGGAAACTAACTGTCCGATCAGGGCAAACAGTTTGCCAATAAGTTCTGAAAGCGGTGTTCCCAGAACAAAGACGAGGTAAAAAGTCAATGCTATCAGTCCGAAAAATATCGGGATGCCGAGCCAGCGGTTGAGAACCACGCCATCAATGGCTTCGGAAATAAGCAGGGCACGGCTGATGCCCGGACGGGTGCGGACGCATTCCCGGATGACACCCCGGATGAATCCGTAGCGCCGTTCTACTATTGCACTCTGGGCGTCATGTTTGTGCCGTTGTTCCAGTTCGGCACGAATGGTTCGGGCAAGCGCCTCTGCTTCGGTAAAGTTATCTCCGCCGGTATCACCTTCCAGTAGTTTCAATGCCCACCACCGCTTTTCCGTCTCCGCGACCTTAGCAGTAAGGAGAGTGCTGATGCGGGTTATTGCCTGTTCAATCTCCTCACCGTAGGCGATCTGGAGCGGGCGCGGGGTAATTGGTGTGCGACCGATGTCGTGAATTACTTGGCGCAGTTCATCAATCCCTTCGCCCCGGGCAGCAACGGTTGGCACAACTTTTACTCCGAGAGCATTAGCCAGACGGTCGGTATCAATTTCAATGCCCCGGGAACGGGCGATGTCAATCATGTTCAATGCGATGATTACCTTTGCGCCCATTTCCAGAAGCTGAATGACCAGATACAGATTCCGTTCCAGATTGGCGGCATCAACAACCGCAACTACCGCATCAGGTTTTTCCTCCACGATGAAATTACGGGCGATGCGCTCATCCAGTGTCCAGGCATCAAGGGTATAGGTTCCGGGCAGATCAACAACGGTGACTCTATGTCCCTGGTATACTGAACACCCTTCGCATTTTTCCACCGTAACACCAGGCCAGTTACCGACGCTGACATTGCCACCGGTGAGGGCGTTGAAGATGGTGCTTTTGCCGGAATTGGGATTGCCGGCGATGGCGATTTTAATCGGTCGCTTTTCCATTTTCTTCTGGAATTACCGTCACCTTTACCTTTTTTGCTACACCCCGTCCCAGCTGGAGTTCTTTGCCGGACAGTTCAATTATGACCGGTCCAGCCGGGGTGGCGCGATTCACCAGGGAGGTGTTTTCGGTGATACCCAACTGGGCAAGTTTGGCTCTGACACCCCGAGCACCTTCAATCCCTACAACTTTAACCTTTCCGGGTGGCGCCGTGCTTAAGGGGTAAACCGGCAATGGTTCTACTTCAATCAGGTCTGCCTCTTCCTGACGCAGGGAAAGGCAATAGCCCAGCAGTTCATAGGCACGGGGGTCGCCCATCGGGGCGCAATGTTTTACCGCAACCGCAACCCCCGGAATAAAACCCATTGTGGCCAGGCGCCGGCGGAGCGTCGCTTTTCCGGTTACAGAGCGGACGATACCCCATTCACCGATATCCAGTTCACTGAGTCGCTTCATTTTACCCCTAATCGACGGATAAAGCCGGTTAAACGCCGGGCGGTTTCTGGAGAAAGGGCGTGCTCCAGCCGGCAGGCATCTCTTGCCGCCACCCTTTCGTTGACCCCAAGTATTTGCTGCAGGAAGTGTTTGAGGAGGAGATGACGCTGATAAATCATCTGGGCATAAGCCCGTCCCGGGGCAGTGAGTTGAACATCTCCATAATGCTCGTGGTGGATAAACCCCTTACTCTGAAGAAGACCCAGGGCGCTGACCACCGAGGGGCGGCTGACATTCAGGAGATGGGCGATGTCCTTTACCCGCACCGGACGACCACGGTTGGTAAGGACGAGAATCGCCTCCAGATAGTCTTCACCGCTCTCGCCGAGATCGTTGCGGATACGACGATTAGAGTTAAGTATGGCTAACATTGTTAAGTCCGACTAATTATAGCCCTCCGGGGCTGGTAGTCAAGGAGAATCGCAGCCGGGGCGCAGGCGGTCGGGAGGTCGCTATCAGGTCGTTCATTGCGCCCTTGCTGAAAGTTAGCATATCTGCTCCGCTGGCGAAAAAGTCGCAAGTCTTTAATAATATCCCGTTATAATAAGAAGGTGTCATTGACAGCTAACAGGTAGAAAATATAATAAACAAAAAAGGAGGATCGTTTGGATCGCGAGAGCGCATGGCAACTGGTAAACAGTTCGGTGAAAAATCAGAATCTGCTCAAGCATATGCTGGCGACCGAGGCGTGTCTGCGCGCCCTGGCCCGGCGATTAAATCAGGATGAAGAGAAGTGGGGGCTGGCCGGTCTGGTTCATGACCTTGATTACGAGTTTACCAAGGATGACCCGACAAGCCATGCGCTGATTGCTGCCCAGACGTTGAGCAACCATAATGTTGATCCAGAGGTAATTCAGGCGGTTAAGGCGCATAGCGGTAATGTGCCGGCAGAGTCGCTCCTGGATAAGGCGATTGTCGCTACCGACCCGGTAACCGGTTTGATTGTGGCGGCAGCACTGATGCATCCGACAAAGAAACTTGTCAATGTTGATACCGATTTTATTCTCCGCCGGTTCAAAGATCGGCGCTTTGCCGCCGGTGCCAATCGAGAACAGATTCAGCGCTGTTCGGAACTAGGGCTCTCGCTGGAGGAGTTCTTGGCTATTTGTCTTAAGGCGATGCAGTGTATCGCCGGGCAGTTAGGGCTTTAATAATATGTCCGGTCAAGCACTCACCTTTCAGGAGATAATTCTGCGGTTGCAGGAATACTGGGCACAACAGGGGTGTGCGATACTATCGCCTTACAACTCTGAAGTTGGTGCCGGCACCTTCAACCCGGCAACCTTTCTGCGGGTTCTGGACCGAAAGCCCTGGAGTGTGGTGTACTGTGAACCGTCAAAGAGACCGCGGGATGGTAGATATGCCCAGAATCCTTTACGGGTGCAGCAGTTCTGGCAACTGCAGGTGATTCTGAAACCGGCGCCCGCAGATGTCCAGGACCGGTATTTAAGAAGTCTGGAGGCGCTCGGGATTGATTTGAAGAAGAATGACATCCGGTTTACCGAGGATGACTGGGAGTCGCCGACACTGGGCGCCTGGGGTCTGGGCTGGCAGGTGGAGTTGAACGGAATTGAGATTACCCAGTTTACCTATTTCCAGCAGTGTGGTTCGGTGGACTTAAAGGTAATTCCGGTGGAGTTGACCTACGGGCTGGAGCGAATTGCGATGTTTATTCAGAATGTTGATTCCATATTTGCGGTGCACTGGAATGAGCATCTTACCTGGGGTGATGTGTACCGACAGAATGAGGAGGAGTTCTCCCGGTTTAACTTTGAAGAGGCGGATGTGGAACTGCACCGGTTGCTCTTTGACCGATTTGAATCTGAGGCGCAGCGTTTGTTAAAACTCGGGCTGGTTTATCCAGGGTATGACTGTGTAATTAAATGTTCCCATTTTTTTAATGTGCTGGAGGCGCGGGGAGCGATCAGCGTCTCGGAACGACAGAATTACATTGCCCGGGTGCGAAGGCTTGCCCGTCTTGCCGCCGTCACCTATTTAAAAAAGGTAGAGCCCG